>NZ_JAEMVA010000049.1 GCF_029215955.1 Sulfurimonas sp. SAG-AH-194-I05 | reverse complement strand
TGCAATTCTAATGATTCCCGGGAAAAGTCTTTTGACCGTATGCTTTTTCCAAAGAAAAGAAACTTCTTCAATATTTCCATGTAAAATAGCTTTTTTCTGGTACTCTTCAAGTTCAGAATATGGGACTGAAATATCTATTTTATTTGCAGCACAAAATCCTTTTAAAAAGGTAAAGTAATAGCCTTTATTAAAACCATATACAATTTTTACCGCACCCTTTTCTATACTTAAATCTTGGTCTATAATTTTATCTTGGTCAAGTGCATAACGAAGCCCTAAGCCATCACATTCAGAGCAGGCACCCTTTGGTGAATTAAATGAAAACGAAAGTGGTTCAAGAGGATCAAAACTAATTTTACAATCAAAACAAGCATTATGCTCAGAATAATGAATACTTGACTTTGAAAGTCCTAACTCTTCATAGTTTAAAATGTCTATCTCTAATTCACCATAACTTTCTTTTAAAGATTTTTCTACATCAGCTGCAATCCGCTCTTTATTCTCAGGCTTTACAACAACTCTATCTATAACAACTTTAATCGTATGCTTTTTAGTTTTTGATAGTTCTTGTTTCTCATCAAGACGTACCATAACACCGTCTATCATTGCACGTACATACCCTTTATGAACGAGGGACTCTAACATGTCTGCATACGAGCCTTTTTTATCACGTACAAGAGGGGCTAAAAGTACAAGTTTCGCACCCTCAGGTAACTTAGCAACCTCACCTATAATATCAGCAGCAGACATTTGAGAAATAACTTTTTTACATTGGTGACAATGCTGAATTCCAACACGAGCATAGAGAAGCCTAAAATAGTCATAAATTTCTGTAATTGTTCCAACAGTAGAACGAGGATTTTTAGAAGTCGTTTTTTGGTCTATTGCAATAGCAGGAGTAAGCCCTTCTATTTTATCAACATCAGGCTTACCAACACGGTCAAGAAACTGTCGAGCATAAGAAGAAAGAGACTCCATATAACGTCTTTGACCCTCCGCGTATAAGGTATCAAAAGCTAAGGTGGACTTACCTGAACCACTTAAACCCGTCATTACAATAAGTTCATTTTTTGGTAATGTTAAATTAATATTTTTTAAATTATTTTCTCTTGCACCAGTTATTATTATGCTGTCTTTTTTCTTCACTTAAAACCTTTATATCGTTAATATTATGTAGTGCAAAATTTCTTATGGATTATAACGCATTTATTCTTCTATTTATTTGTCAAAGAAATATTCTTTGGCCTAAATATAAAACTATGAGTAAATAGAAGCTTATTAAGAGAGTCTTTTGTGTAGAACCTTTGACTTTATCCTTCATTATTATTCCTATATAGACACCAAATAAAGAAGCTAACCCTATAGTAATACCACTTTCATAATCTATTGTAGCAACAAGTGAATGAGAAATCAAACCTGCAACCGATGAAAAAACTACAAAGAATAAACCAGCAGAAATTGCTTTTTTTAATGGAACATGTAAAAATCCAACTAACACTGGAACTAAAATAATACTGCCACCAACACCTATCATCATACTTAGCATTCCCAAAGGAAAACCAATAAAAAACAGAACAAACTTATTTATATCTCTTTGCATTTGTTCTTCTTTCATCTTAAAAAACAATCGAAGTAATGCAAAAAGTGCAAAACATAAAAAAATAATTTCTAATGCATCACTTGTAAAAAAAGAAGCTACCTTAGCACTAAAGAATGCTCCACTAAAACCACCTAAACCAATTATAACAACCATAGATACATCTAATGTACCCTTTTTATTGTTTAAATAACTTCCGTATATTGAGCTAAAAACCATTTGTACTATTGAAATTTCAATTGCAATTTTTGTCTCGTAGCCTAAGATTAAAAGTAAAGGTATAAGAATAGTCCCACCACCTACTCCAAAAAAACCAGAGAGTAAACCGACAAAACTTCCAAGAAAAACTAGTTCAAACATAAATACCTTTATAGTTTTTTTCAAATTGTACTCAATAGTCCCTTTATTGTTATTTTATATAAGTAAAAATTAATATTTTAATATGCATTTGATGTTTAAAGAGTATAATAGATTCAAATAAGATATTTTTTTAATAAAAGGCATCCCCTATGTTAACAACAATACTTCAGGCATCTGAAAACTTTTGTATTCACCAAATGTGTCTTTCACATGTAGTATCCAATACTATGCCACAAAAAAAATCACTTATTGTCTATATAGATATCAATACGCATACCGGACAAAAACATCGGGTGTATATAGCAGCTGATTCTAATTTTATTCAAAAAGTAGCAAAATTATTTTTAGAAGAAGATGAAAGTGATGAAGAAACTCTTAGAGATATGGCGTTAGAAACTGCAAATCTTATCGTGGGTAGTGCAAAAGTAATAGCAGAAGAAGAAAATTCAAATGCCTACACAATAGATACACCCCATTTTGAAAAAATCGATATATTTGATTTTGCCTATGATCAAATCAACGTATTGCAAATAGAAGAGGACAGCTTAATAATTGCAATCAAGGAAATAGATTGAAAAAAAATAGATATAGCTATATAGATAACGAAGAAGCTTTTGATACAAATAAAGAGCTTGCTTGGATGAACTATTCAGGACTTTTAGATATGGAGGTCGAATTTGTTTCAGATTTAGGTGAAACAGAAGCTACTGTCGCCGAAATATTAAAATATGAAAAAGGTTCCATCATTGACTTAAAAAAACCAGCAGGAGAGAGTGTGGAATCGTATGTGAATGGAAGAATATTAGGTAAAGGTGAGGTAATGGTTTATGAAAAAAATCTTGCTATTCGTATTAATGAAATTCTTGATTCAAGTGCAGTTTTATACCACCTAGCAAAGGAAAAATCGAATGATTAAACTTTTAATAGTTTTAATGTTACCCCTACTTTTGAATGCCTCTCAAATTCTTAGTTACAATGTTTACGATCGAACAGATAGAGTTGATGTTATGATTACATTCGACACACCATTTGAGGGGAAAATTAAACAAAGTACAACTTCTACAAAAATAATTATTAAACTTGAGGGTGCTTCTATCGAAGCGAAAAAAGTAAAAGAACTTTCATCAAGATTTTTGACTTCGATACATATACTTCCATCTTTAAAATATACAAAAATCATAGCTACAGTTCCACCATCTATTCAACTTAAAGCTTCAAAAACATCTGATGCATATGGTTTAAGACTAAGGTTTTCAACTAAAAAAACAAGCGTAGTTGAACAAAGTAGAATTTCAAAGGCAAATAACGTAAATAATTATCAAACCACATCTTCCCTACCAACGAAACAACCCGATGATATGTCTACAAGTTATTATCTTGTAATTGCTGTTTTACTATTGGGTATATTTATACTTTTTGCTGTGAAAACAAAAATGCCACAAGTGGGACAAAAACAAAAAGCGAAATCATGGTTGTTTAAAACAGATAAAGAAGTGCATAGTCATACAGATTCAGATGTTAGTATTCGATTTCAAAAAAATATTAATTCGCAAAATAGTGTCTTGATGCTTGATTTCGGTGCACAAAGTTACCTTGTACTGATGGGAGATAATAATATTCTTCTTGATAAATTCACTGACAATAAACCAGTAACGCAAGATGATTTCAATACTATTTTACAAAATAGACATGAAGAACTTGATAACTTTTTAAACGATGAGCCCAAAGCACAAGAAAAAGATCCTATGCAAATTTACAGAGAAAAAGCGGCAAATATTTCTTATACAACTTAAGATTTAGATTTTGAAAAACGTATAGCTAAAAGCTTTTTGATTTTTTTAACATCATATTTCGTTAAGATATAACTTTCATCCATTATTTTATTACTGTGATACACTTCTGTTACAGTAATTCCATAGGGATCTTTTTTCTCTTTGCTTAAGACACCATCATCAAAAGAATAGAGATACAAATTTTTACGTGTTTTTTGTATATAGTACGTCACTACAATCTCATCTGAATGTTTTTTCTCAAGTGCTATTACAACACGTAAATCTTTTGCATATTCATCCTCTTTTAAGCATAAAATGTCACTTGCTTCATCTATTGTCATAAAACCAACATAAAGCTTATTATAAAGGTCATGGTACCTTTGAACTTTAAAGTTCATTAAAAAGTGCATATCAATTAAATGCTTTTTGTGCGAACGTATTGTTTTCGTAATCCATGTCATAGTATTGTAGTATCTAAATGGATACACTTCTAATTTATGCGATTCTAACATTTTAGACGAATTTATAATTTGCTTTTTTTGAAGTTTTTTTGAACTTGGGTTTACTATGTATTCAAGTACATTTTTTGCTGAAAATTCTTTAGTAAACCATACTTTACAATAATCTGGAAACTGTTTAGTACCTGTAGCACCCTCATTTAAGATAATAAGCGCTTTCACTTCATAGTCTGGAAAAATAATATCTAAGAGTGCTTTTTTCTTTCTTAATCGTTTTCTAAGTTTTAAAACAGATTTGACAAGGGTCATCTCTACAAAATAAAGTTCCTTGTCTTTTGTAACCATCATTGCATCAAATTCACTAATTTCTCTACTCTTTGTTCTGTATACTATTTGCTGTTTTTCGCTAATAGAGAGTGTATTAGGATATGATTTAAATCTATTTTGATGGTATCCCTTGAGAATAAACTTATCTATCTCTGCTGTATTTTCAGCGTAACGTAAAAGTTTTTCATAAAGAAAATTTTCAAATACTTCTCCTTCGAAAGAACGAAAAGAACTCATATATGCAGGATCATCTTCTTGCAAACCTTTTGCAATTAAAGATAAAAGATGCTTTGTATTGTAATCGTAATGAAATAAATTATCTGCAATATCATTTGCTTCAAGATTTTTTATAGACTGAGATATATCTAACATTACGCTAAAGTACCATTTTTAAAAAAGTCATCAAGAACACCTCTGTATTCACTAATATCACTAATACGATTCACTTCATCTCGAAGCTTTGATGCACCTCGATAACCTTTAGAATACGTATGTGTATGTTTTCTAAACATGGCAACTCCATGTTGACCATAAAACGTAATCATTTTATCGTAATGTTCCATAATAATTTCATGTTTTAAGATATTTGAAATATTTTCTTCACCAGTACGTAATTGATGGAAAATCCAAGGTGCACCAACTGCACCACGACCAATCATTACACCATCACATCCAGTATGTTCTAAGACCCATTTAGCTTTCTTATACGAGTCAATATCGCCATTGGCAATAACAGGTATGGAAATCGCTTTTTTCATCTCAGCGATAGCATCATAGTCTACGTCTGCTTTAAATTTCCCCACTCTTGTTCGTCCATGAACTGCTAAAAAATCAGCACCACTCGCTTCTACCATTTTTGCAATTTCTATATGGTTTTTTTTCTCAAATCCTAAACGAACCTTAACACTTGTCATACTTTTATTTGATGTATCTTTAATAGTTTGAATAATAGAACCCATTAAAGGTAAATCTAAAAGTAAAGAGCTTCCACTTCCATGACCTACAACCTTTGGAACAGGACAACCACAATTTAAATCAATAATATCAATACCATCATGCGTATTGAGAATTTCAACTGCTTCTTTTACTATTTCTATACTAGAACTAGCAATTTGAACAGAATAAGGATCTTCTAATGCACTTTTTTGAAGCATGTGCAAAGTTTTTTTTGAGTTGTGTACAAGTGCATTTGAGCTTAGCATTTCACTAACCGTTAAATCAGCTCCAAACTTTTTAACAACACTTCTAAATGGTAAGTCTGTAAATCCTGCAAGGGGCGCCAGTACATAAACTGGCTTTTCAAAGGAGAGCTTGTTTATCATCATCCTAATCTATACAAAAAGATTGATATTGAAATTTTTATTACACCCTTTAAGTGCACTGTATGCCTTAAAGTTTATATATTCATCGTTTTGCGATAAATTTAAAATTGCATTCGCAGGTTCAAGCATTTCTAAATCAAATAAAGTATATAAATAAGCATCTGTAGCAATATCATTTTCAGAGCTTACTATTTCAAATAATTTCATTCTTTGCTCAGGCAACATACAGCGTAAAGCTGAAGAAATTTTTATATATTCTTTTGCATCAATTTCTAGTGTTTTAAAGAGTTCTATAAGTAATGCATTTGAAACTTCAATTGTATTATTTTCACAGTTTATTCTATCGAGAATGACATATAAAGATTCTAAACTAATATTTGATTTATAGTTTTCAATAGCTGTAAGCTTGGCTTCTTTTACAAAGTCGGTATATACTTCTTTAAGAAAACTTGCATCATAGTTACTTGGACTTCCTAAAATATCTTCAGCGCTTAAGAGTTCACTTTTATATTTATTTCTGTTATTTTGCATAACAAGAGGATTATTTGATTCAAGTGACATCTTTTTCATATCGACTACATCACCGTTTTTAATGCTCTCAATTAATTTAATTGTTTCACTGATTTTTGCATCTTCTATCGATGAACTTGTTAAGTTAGTAGGAAATAGTTTAGCATTATCGATAAGCGTACCAAGAAGTTTATATCGAGGTGTTTTAAAAATATGACTTCTATTTTCTTTTCCTAAATACGCATCTACCATACAGTCAATAATTTTTTCGTAGTCTTTTTCATACTTGCGAAGCTTAAAACTCCCAACAACAGAATAAAATGACATATGAATAACACTTGCTACATAAAGGATAAGAAGAGGAATCATTACCCAAATAGATATCGAAATAGAAGATATAACTATTCCAAATAAATTAATAGTAATATTTTCACTTGAAACAAAAGTACTAACATACCAACCTACAAAAGCGATCAGTAATAACGATGCAATCGTATATCTTTTAATATGCATATTTTTTCCTTAACTCGATTTTTCTACTATCTCTCTACAATCTATACAGTATATTGCATGTGGCTTTACTTTTAATCTTTCAAAATCAATATCATCTTCACACATTGCACATATACCATAATCACCAATAGATATTTTACCTAATGCTGCATTAATAGCACGTAATTCGTTCTCTTGCTGATGCACAATTGCACTTTCAACCATAGAATCAGTACTCACTGAAGCATGGTCACCTTCATCATTAAGTTCTAAAGAATTCAATTGCGCAAGTTCTTTATTTACACCATCTATATTTTTTATTATTTGTTCTTCACGACTCTTTAAAATTTCTTTAAAGTATGTTAGTTCACTCTCTTGCAATTTATATCCTTATATTTGTGTTACTTATGGTAGGGATGGTTACTTAAAATAGAAAAACCTCTATAAATTTGTTCTAATAAAACTGCTTTAGCAATTTTATGACTCATCGTTAATTTTCCTAAACTTATAACTTTATCACTTTTTTGTAAAAATGCATCTTCAAAACCATAGGCTCCACCTATGAAAAATTTCACGGACATTTTATCATTTAAAAGCTTACTAAACTCATAACTATCGATTAATTTCCCATTTGGGTGTAAAGTTATACTATAATCTTTACTAATATACTCACTTAAAGCTTTCGTATATGCTTTTTGTGATGCATTTGGAGAAATTATATGTGCCTTTGCAACATCTTTTGGAAAAATCTCTGTGTCTTCTACTTTTGCAAATCTTGAAATCATTTTAGTTAGATCTTTATAAAGAGGATCGTAAATTGATTTTTCTTTTTTGGCTATTGAAATAATTTCTATTTTCATTATCTGTTAATCAATCCACTACCTATAACATGATACGTCACATTCTGAAATAAATCATTCCATTTCACACCACCAATAGCGGCAACTAAATGCTTTGATTTTCCAGCCAAAACATCTAAAGAATCACCCAGTATTCCATCAATGTCTTTTTTTGTATTTGTTGCTCTGTATGCACCTAAACCGATATAATTTAAATCGAATGTATTCGCTTCTATAATTTCCTCTTCATTATGTGTAGATATACCAAAAATTTTATCTCTACCAATTACGCTTCTCACTATCTTAACAGCTGTACTAAGCTCACTATCTATATTTTTCAAGTCTTCTTGTCCAAGATGAACGCCATCACAAAATTCTATAAGTTCATAAGCATCATTAACAATAAGGAATCCATCAAATAGTTTCCTTATTCGAATAAGCTGTGTTTTAATATATGCTGTATTTGCATTTTTATTTCTATATTGAATAATTTCAGCATTTGCATCTTTGGCACGTCTGATAAACTCTTCAAGACTCATTTCGTGTGCGTTTAATAAGTCTTGGTCACATAAAGCATACAGTTTCATCTCTTTTTATGCTACTTTTAAAAGTGTTAATAAATCTGAAAGTGTCTTTTTCAAGTCATTACGATTCACAATCATATCAACAGAACCTTTTTCAAGTAAAAATTCTGCACGCTGAAAACCATCTGGTAATGCCGAACCAATAGTCTGCTCAATTACACGTTGTCCTGCAAAACCAATCAATGCACCAGGTTCAGCAATTATAATATCACCAAGGTTAGCAAATGAAGCAGAAACACCACCCATAGTAGGGTCTGTTAATACGGAGATATAGGGAAGTTTATTGTTTGCTAGTTTTGCTAAAGCTGCCGACGTTTTACTCATTTGTAAAAGTGAAAATGTACTTTCTTGCATTCTCGCACCACCAGAAGCACTTAAAATAATTACACCCTCTTTGTTTTCAATTGCACGATTCACTGCGCGAACAATTTTTTCACCTTCTACAGAACCTAACGATCCACCCATAAAAGCAAAATCAAAAATAACAATCTGAGCAGAAACTCCATTCATAGTAATAGATCCACTCACAACAGATGATGTTTTTCCAGTCTTTTTTATAGCTTCTTCTATTCTTTGTTTATATGATTTTTTGTCTACAAAATTAAGCGGATCAACTGGTTTTAAGTTTGCGTCAAACTCTGTAAATGTACCTGCATCCTCCAGAAGTTCTATTCTTTCTTTTACCCCTATTCTAAGATGAAATCCACATTTCGGGCATACGTAATTTTGATTTTCAACTTCTTTATAGTACATTAAAGAATGGCATGATTTACATTTGACCCAATGCGATGATGCCTCACTCGCTACTGGTTGTTTATTTGCGTCTCTTGAAAAAAGGTTAAGTAGGTTCATAAAAATCCTTAAATAATATAAAATATTACTTATTATAACAAATATATACTTAGAAAAGTAAAGCAAAAGGTGTTTTTATATGAATAAGTTATTATTATAATATATTATTCGTTTAAATATGATTCTTATTAACAATATAATATAAGTTATAATTCTTCTACCTTAAAATTTGGATAACTTATGAAAACAATACTAGCCCTCATAGTCTCATTTACCATGAGCTTTGCTCTACCCTCCTTTTTAATGCCTGATGAAGCATTTATTCCACATGCTACACTTAACAATACAATGCAAATAGAAGCAGATATACAAATAGCTAAAGATATTTATTTGTATGAAGAAAAAATAAAATTTGAATTACTTGATGCCCAAGGCATAAGTATTTTCAATATAAAAGCACCTAAAAGTGTTCCACATGATGGGGAGATGGTTTTTACACAATCACCTAACTTTATTCTTACACTTCAAAATGATGGTAGTGTTTCAGGCCAGCAAAGCATACAGCTGAAGTTATCCTACCAGGGATGTTCAGAACAAGGTTTATGCTACGAACCACTCAGTACAAAATTTACTTTCGATATAGATACTTCTAAACTCAAAAAAGTAAGTGAAACTACAAATATAAAAGAAACAGCTGCAAAAGAAGTAGAGATTTCCCAAACAGATGCAATTGCTAACACTATGAAAGATGGAAATATTTTCATTATTTTACTTACCTTTTTAGGATTTGGTCTTTTACTTGCACTTACTCCTTGTGTATTTCCTATGATTCCTATTATCTCTGGTGTAATAATTTCTCAAGGTGAAGGAATAACAACAAGAAAAGCATTCGCACTCTCTATCGTTTATGTACTCGCTATGGCAGTTGCTTATACTATTGCAGGAGTACTTGCTGGTCTTTTTGGAGCAAACCTTCAAGCGGCACTTCAAACTCCATGGGTTATTTACTCATTTTCCGCTGTTTTTGTAGCACTTGCTTTGAGTATGTTTGGTTTTTATGAATTAAAACTTCCTGATTCTTTAGTCGCAAAAGTGAGTTCAAACTCTAGTCGGACTGGTTATGTTGGCGTAGCTATTATGGGCTTTTTATCAGCGCTTATAGTTGGACCATGTGTAGCCGCTCCTCTTGCTGGTGCACTTGTATACATAGGACAAACTGGAGATGCTGTTCTTGGTGGTATGGCTCTGTTTTCTATGAGCATTGGTATGGGACTTCCTCTTATAGCTGTTGGTGTAAGTGCTGGTAAATTCATGCCTAAACCTGGCATGTGGATGACAATGGTTTCAGCAGTCTTTGGTGTTATGATGCTCGGCGTTGCTATTTGGATGTTAGAACGTGTTGTTGACTCTACTATTATCACTTTACTTTATGCATTACTCGGTATTGGTTTTACTATTTACCTTGGTGCATTAGAGAATGGTGGACATATATTTAAAAAGACTATAGCCGTGGTTTTCTTTATTTATTCTCTTGCACTTTTACTTAGTGTATTATCTGGTAAACCTAGTATGCTCCAACCTCTTAGTTTTTTAATTTCTAAGGCTGCTCCTTCAATTGCGATAGAAGAAAAAGCACATGCTACGTTTACTAAAGTAACTTCTATTGAAGAGCTTGACATCCTTTTACAAAAGAACAAGGGTAAGAAAATTATGCTTGATTTTTATGCTGACTGGTGTACTTCATGCAAGGAACTTGAAGAAGTAACATTTACAAATGAGGATGTAAAAAAAGAGATGGATAGATTTATTCTCATCCAAGCAGATCTTACTGAAAATAGCGATGATAACCAAGCACTTAGTAAAAAATACGGTGTATTTGGCCCTCCAGCTATTTTATTCTTTAATGAAAATGGTGATGTAATCCCTTCAAAAACAACAATCGGTTTCATTGCTCCAAAAGAATTTTTACAACACTTAAATAAAATATAGGAAAACAGTATGAAAAAAATACTTATAATATCTCTCTTACTTGCAAGTTCTTTACTTGCAAATATGCAATGGGCTGACTCGTATAAAGAGGCCCTACAAAGTGCAAAAGTGCAAAACAAAATAGTAATGGTAATGTTAAGTCGTAGTACATGTGGAGTTTGTGAGTACATGAAAGCGCAAGTATTTACAGAAAAAAACATTATAAAACAGTTTAATGAAAGATTTGTTGGGGTAAATATTGACCTTGATTTTGAAGAAGCTCCTCAGAGTTTAGACTATATAGGAACTCCAACTTTTTACTTTTTAGATAAAGACGCTAAAAAGCTAGGAAGAATAAGTGGTGGAAAAAATGCAAAAAGTTTTTCACAAGCCTTAGAAAAAATAAATTAACCTATTTCTACTTTATTTCTTCCATTGTCTTTTGCACGATAAAGAGCTTCATCAGCTCTTTTTATGAGACTCGCTAATACTTTTTCATCTCTTTGCTCACTCGCACCTATACTCACGGTAATTGGTATACATAACGTATCATCAACATAAGGTGTTGCTTCAATAGAAATTCTTATTTTTTCTGCAAGAGCAAAAGCACCTTTTTCATCTGTATCTGAAAGGAAGGCTATAAATTCTTCTCCTCCAAAACGAGCAAAAACATCACTTTCTCTGATCTCAGATAAAACATTTTGTACTAAATGTTTTAAAATATCATCACCAACTAAATGCCCATAGGTATCGTTCACTTTCTTAAAAAAATCAATATCTAAAATTAAAATAGAAAAAGTTTTTTTACTTCTAAATGCAAGTTGTGACATTTTATCAGCTATTTCGAAAAAAGCTCTTCTGTTGAGAATATTTGTCAAGTAGTCCGT
>NZ_JAEMVA010000048.1 GCF_029215955.1 Sulfurimonas sp. SAG-AH-194-I05 | reverse complement strand
AAATATAAGGAAATATATCTATGCGAATATACGATTCAGTACAAAAAATAAAACGTGAATTTATACCTCAAGAAGAAGGTAAAGCTACCCTTTATGTGTGTGGTCCTACTGTTTATGATAATGCTCATTTAGGACATGCAAAATCTGCTCTTGTATTTGACTTACTTACGCGTATTCTTCGTGCGAATGGCTTGAATGTAACCTATGCTAGAAATATTACTGACATTGATGATAAAATAATTAAAAAAGCGAGAGAACAAAAGAAAGATATTAAAGAGATAACTGATTTTTTTACAGAAGCTTTTCATAAAGAGATGTCCTCTCTTGGTGTATCTCGTCCTACCATTGAACCAAAAGCTACAGAATCACTTGAAGCTATGTTTACACTTATTCAAAAACTTATAGATAATGGACATGCCTATAAAACACAAGATGGCGATGTTTATTTTGACACAGCAAGTGATAGTGAGTACTTAAAACTCTCTGCTCGTGTACAAGAAGATGAGGACAGACAAGAAAGAGTTGAAAGTTCTAGCCTAAAAAAGAATCCTGCTGACTTTGCCATGTGGAAATCCGTAAAAGATGGTTCACTAACATTTACTTCCCCCTTTGGAGAAGGTCGCCCTGGTTGGCATTTAGAATGTTCAGCTATGATAGAAAAACATTTAGCATGTGAGAACAATGAATTTTCAGTTGATATTCACGGTGGAGGAGCTGATTTACTTTTTCCCCATCATGAAAATGAAGCAGCCCAAACACGTTGTGGAAGTAGTCATACCCTTGCTAACTACTGGATGCATAATGGCTTTGTAAACATCAACGGTGAGAAGATGTCTAAGTCATTAGGCAATAGCTTTTTCTTAAAAGATGCACTGAAGCAATATGATGGCGAAGTTTTACGTTTTTACCTTCTAAGCACACATTATAGAAGTAACTTTAATTTTAATACTGAAGATTTAACAACTGCAAAAAAAAGACTTGATAAAATCTATAGACTCAAGAAGCGTTTGTTTGGTTTAGCTGAAAATTCTGACACTACATCTTTTCAAACTGAACTCCTAACGGCCTTATCTGATGATATGAATGTATCTACTGCTTTAGCCCTCATTGAAGATATGCTCTCAACTGCTAATGAAACACTTGACACTGCTGGAAAACATAAGCTACTTAAACGAGAAACCATTTCTAACTTAACTTATATAGAAAATATTTTAGGTTTTGGAGTTCAAAATCCTTTTGAATATTTTCAATTTGGAGTAGATGAAGCTACGAAAGAAAAATTAGCAACATTAATACAACAAAGAGATGAAGCCAAAAAAGAAAAAAACTTTGAAGCATCAGATAAACTACGTGATACAATCCTCGCATGTGGAGTTTCACTTATGGACACACCACAAGGTACATTTTGGGAAAAGATATAAAGTATTTTTTTTCTTTTTTCTTTCTTATCTTGCTTTCTAGCTTACTTTACGCAAAAAACATTGCTACAATTCCAGAAGCTTCTGGAATTTGTTATCTTCCACATGTAAAGCAACTCATTGTTGTAAATGATGAAGGTTGGGTTTATAAAATAGCTCCAAATGGAAAAATTCTTTTTAAAAAGTATCTTGGAAGTTATGATTTTGAAGGTGTATGTTTTGATAAAAAAAGTAATAAACTTCTTGTAGCAGTTGAGAATAAAAATAGTATTTTTATTCTCAATAGTAAAACATTTCAAATTGAAAAAAAAATACCTATTAAAAAGAAGTATAAAAAGAAAACTATTTTAACAAAGGTTAAAAAGCGTGGTATTGAAGCTATTACTATTTATAAAGGAAATATTTATCTCTCAAAACAAGATGGTGTTGTTTTTAAGATTAATGGAACTTCAAAGAAAAAAGCTACAATCACAAAAATATATAAACATGGGTACAAAGATATTGCAGGACTTTGCTTTTATAAAAATGAACTTTATATGTTGAATGACAAAACGAATGCCCTTATCCACTATGATTTAAAAAAGAATAAAACACTTCAAGTCATTCAACTTGAAAAATCTGCTCAAGAAGGTTTATGTTTCGATAAAACCCACATGTATATTGCAGATGATAATGGAAATATACTAAAATACAAAATCAAAAGTTTAGGACTTCAATAATGACTTTAGAAGATATACAAAAGCACCTAGAAAAAAGCGTACAAAACCATTCAAACGAATTTAAAAGACTTTTTCATGGTCGTGGTGGATTGTATGAAGGTTGGAATCACTTAACTATTGATTCTATAGATACCATTTTAAGTGTTGCCCTTTACCGTGAAGTAGAAGGTGAAGCTACTTTAATTACAATGCTGAAAGAGTTTATAACAACTACTCCGCATGAAACTATTGTTTTACAAAGAAGATATATAAAAGGACAGCCAAGTGAAATAATAGTTGGTGCTATAGATGAGAATGAAACAATTTATGTAGTAGAAAATGGTATGAAAATAAAACTCAACCTTCTTTCAAATCGGAATTCTGGTTATTTTCCAGATATGAAAAATGGTCGTCAATTTATACGAAAAAATGCTAAAGGTAAATCTGTTTTAAACCTCTTTTCTTATACCTGCGCCTTTAGTATCGCTGCTAAGATGGGTGGAGCTTTGAAAGTGTCAAATATTGACATGAGTAAAGGAGCTTTAAGCACAGGAAGAGAAAACCATCATCTTAATAACTTAGAAACAAGAGGTGTCAGTTTTAGTCCTTATAATATTTTAAAATCATTTTCACGTATTAAGAAAAAAGGTCCTTATGATTTAATTATTCTTGATCCTCCGACCTTTCAACGTGGGAGTTTTGAAGCAACGAAGGATTATCAAAAACTTATAGGGAAATTACCACAAATTGCATCAGAGGACTGTCTTCTTTTGGCATGTCTTAATGCACCTGATTTAAATGAAGATTTTATAAAACAACTTATAAAAGAGCTAGCCCCAAGTTTTACATTTGTAAGACGATTAGAAAATGTGGAAGAGTTTAAAAGTGAAGATGAAAGTAGAAGTTTAAAGAATCTCATCTTTCAAAGAGAGAAACTTTAAAATTTTTAAAAATTAGTAACTTCTGATAATTTGACTAATTAAAGGAGCAGCATATGCTCTTTTGAAAATCTTTCTTTGTTCTTCATCTAAAACATTAAAAACGTACTTGAATAATGTAGCTCTTGCTGCTACTGCTGCAATATATTTTTCACTCATCTCTGAAATAAATCTTTTTTCATCAAACTCATTTCCGACAAATGAATCAACCGGAAAAATTCTCATTTTTGCTATTTTGGAAGTTGTCGATTCATAGGCAGCAATTCCCTCTGCGATTTTTTTTGTTTGTGCAGCACTTAAACCTGTCATGCTCACAGCACTAATAACACGAGATGTTGTACTAGGTGAAGAAGATTTCTTATAACTACCACAAGGTTTCATACTTGAACTTCCATGTCCACATGCAACTGCATTTACACTCAACAAAACTGACGCTGTAACTAAACTAACTACTAATTTTTTTATCATAACAAGACCCTTTAAAGCTTTAATATGAAAAATACTACATCATAAATTATTATACGTTACTTAAATTACTATATCAAAATAGTTTATTTGTTAAATATGTCTAAAAGTCTACTTTTATACCCCTTTATTAGAAATTTACAATTTTTCTTGTATAATCAATTAATTTCACAAAAGGTAAAATTTTTATAATGATAAACTACGAAGCAATAAAACCCTTACTCTTTAAACTTCAACCAGAAACAGCACACCATGTGGCTGAATGTGTACTAAGACTTCCAAATATTTGCCAACTTCCATTTAACTTTTTCACAACTTCACATTTTATAGCTGATGACATTTTAAACCAAGAAATATTTGGTCGTACATTTTTAAATCCAGTAGGATTAGGTGCAGGGTTTGATAAAAATGCAACTATGATTCGAGGAATGCAAACACTTGGTTTTGGTTTTACAGAAATTGGAACGGTAACACCAAAGCCACAAATAGGAAATCCAAAACCAAGGATGTTTCGCCATGTGGAAGAAGAAACTATCCAAAATGCGATGGGCTTTAACAACGAAGGTGCATTAAATGTTACAAAACGCTTAAAAAAACGTTTTCCATTCACTACACCGATAGGTATTAACATTGGAAAAAATAAGCTTACTACGGAACAAGAAGCAATAAATGACTATATACATTTAATAAAATCTTTTGATAAACTTGGCGATTATTTTGTAATAAACATTTCTTCTCCAAATACTCCAGGTTTAAGAGATTTACAAAATGAGGCCTTTATAAGTGAACTTTTTAAACAAGCAAAAGCACTTACAGATATGCCTATTTTACTAAAAATTGCACCTGATATGACTCAAGAAGATGCTGTAACTTTGACAAAAATGGCAGTAGCATGTGGAGCAGATGGAATAATCGCGACAAATACTACTATAGACTACTCACTCGTAAAAAATCCAAAAGATATTGGTGGACTAAGCGGTGCAGTTTTAAAAGAAAAAAGTTTTAAAATATTTGAAGCAATTGCAAAAGAACTTTATGGTAAAACTATTTTAATTTCTGTTGGCGGAATAGACTCGGCAGAAGAAGCATATAAACGTATTAAAGCAGGAGCTAATCTTGTTCAAATACTCTCAGGTCTCATTTTTCATGGACCAGACATGATTATGAATGTAAATAAAGGTCTTATAGAACTTTTAAAAGCTGATGGTTATGACAACATTACTCAAGCTATTGGCGCAGATAGAAAATGATAATAAAAACACTTATAACAATACCTCTCATACTAGGAACACTTATGGCATCATCACTACCAAAATACGAAACAAAAACATTAAAAAATGGATTAGAAATAGTTGTAATCCCACTTAAAAATTCTACAAATGTAATTAGTACAGACATTTTTTACAAGGTCGGTAGTAGAAATGAAGTAATGGGGAAAACTGGAATAGCACACATGCTAGAACATATGAATTTTAAATCTACAAAGAACCTTAAATCTGGTGAGTTTGATAAAGAGGTTAAAAGTATAGGTGGAGTAAACAATGCTTCGACGAGTTTTGATTACACACATTACTATATAAAATCAAGTACAAAGAACCTTGGAAAATCACTTTCACTTTATGCTGAACTTATGCAAAACCTCAAACTTAAAGACAAAGAGTTCCAACCTGAACGTGACGTAGTAGCTGAAGAAAGACGTTGGAGAACTGAAAATAATCCAACAGGCTACCTTTACTTTGCAATGTTTAACAATGCTTACGTTTACCATCCATACCATTGGACTCCTATAGGATTTATGAATGATATTCAAACATGGACTATAGATGATATAAAAGATTTTCATACAACATACTACCAACCAAATAACGCTATCGTGATAGTAACTGGTGATGTTGATCCTAAAGAAGTTTTTAAACGTGCTAAAAAAGAATTTGGCGACATTAAAAACAAAGTTAAAGTTCCAAAAGTTAAGTTCATCGAACCTGAACAAGATGGTGCTAAACGAATTATGATTAAAAAAGATAGTGAAGTAGAAATGGTAGCGATTAACTTTCATATTCCAGATTATCTACATAAAGACCAAGTTACTCTCAGTGTTATTTCTGAAATTCTTTACTCAGGAAAAAGCTCACGTCTTTACAAAGAGCTTGTAGACAAAAAACAAATGGTAAATACTGTATATGCGTACAATATGGAAAACATCGACCCTGGTCTTTTTATATTTTTAGCAGTATGTAACCCTGGTGTAAAAGCTGAAGATGTTGAAGCTGAACTTATTAAACAAATTGAAATTATGAAAACTACAAAAGTGACAAAAGCAGAATTAGACAAAATTAAAATAAATACAAAATCTGATTTTATTTATTCTTTAGAGAGTTCAACTTCTGTTGCAAATCTTTATGGAAGTTATTTAGTTCGTGGTGATATTACACCACTCTTAACGTATGAAAAAGATATTCAAAAAGTAAATGCGAAAAAAATTCTTCAAGTAGCACAAAAGTATTTTGATTTTGATAAATCAACAACTGTTATTTTAAAAAAAGGTAAATAAAAATTATGAAATTCTTTTATCTTGCACTTGTAGCTTTTTTATTGTCGGGATGTATGGGAAAAGCTCCTATAACAAACAGAGACCAAATTCTTCTCATGTCACCAAGTGAGGAGATAGCATTAGGTACGCAAGGGTACGCTGCATTTTTAAAAACAGCAAAGTTAAGTACGGATAGAGTACAAGTAGCTCGTGTACGAAGCATCGGTCAAAAAATAGCAATTGCGGCAAATAAACCAAATTATAAATGGGAATTTAATGTCGTGGATGACAAACAAATAAATGCATTTTGTATGCCTGGTGGTAAAGTTGTCGTCTATACTGGGATTTTAGACCTTGTAAAAAATGATGACCAACTAGCAACTATAATGTCTCATGAAGTAGCACATGCACTTGCACGTCATGGAGCTGAGAGAATGAGCCATCAAAAAATTTCAAGTGGTGTACAACTCTTAGGAAACCTCATTTTAGGACAAACTGCACCGCAGTACACAAATACTTTTAATACAGCCTATGGTTATGGAACAAAGTATGGCGTTATGTTACCTTACAGTAGAAGTCATGAATATGAAGCAGATGAGATTGGTGTTCATCTTATGTATAAAGCTGGGTATAACATTCAAGAAGCTGTCAATTTTTGGAAAATTATGAAAGCTATGAAAGGAAATGCTCCTACAGAATTTCTTTCAACACACCCTAATGATGATAATAGAATCTTAAAAATAGCACAAACTATAAAGAAGATAGAAAAAAAATAACTTTCTCTCTTCTTTAATCCTCAATTAACTCTTACAACTACATTATTTCACCATTTAACGCTACAAGTTAAGTCTGTATTATTCTAAAAAAAACGGAGAGTAAAATGAAAATCAAAAATATACTTTTAGGACTTCTTGTAAGTTTATCAATCATAGGTTGTAGTTCAGATACTAAACCTGAAGTAAATGTAGAACCAGCATTAGTTGTTGGAAAATCATTGTCAAGTTTAAGCCTCAACGATCAATTTGAAAAAGCAAATGGTATTGCAGATACAACGAAAAAAGTTATATTTGTATTTTCAGATGATATGGGTCATTTATGTAATGATTACTTTGTAACAAAAGAAGCATCGTATTTAAGTAACAATAACACACAATTTGTTGCTGACATTAGTGCAGCGCCTTCACTTATTAGAAGTATGTTCATCATGCCAGGACTTAAAGACTTTAAACATCCTGTTTTAATTTTGAGTGAAAAAGAAGTATCTGCACCATACCGTGCAAAAATGAACACTGAAAAAGCTGTGGTTGTTTACGTTTCAAACAAAGAAATCACAAGCATTAAAACTATCTCTACAAAAGAAGAACTTATTAGCACAATCGAAGCTAAATAAAACTTAGGAGCACGACTTCTTCGTCGTGTTATACTTTATAGTTCTTCATACTTTTGAAGTGCTATTGTCACTTCAGCAACAGTTTCTGGTTTATGGTAAAAGTTTCCTTGCATGTGGAAACATTTATTTTTCACTAAAAATGTAGACTGTTCTTGTGTTTCTACACCCTCAGCGATAATACCAAGATTCATATTTTTTGCTATGGCTATAATCGTTTTTACTATGTTGGCATCATTTTTATTTTCTAAGATATTTACTATGAAAGAACGGTCAATAATGAGCTTGTCAATAGGGAGTTTTTGAAGGTACTCTAAAGAAGAAGCAAATGCTCCAAAGTTATCAATAGAAAAAGAAATACCTAATGCACTGAGTTCATGTAATTTTTTTATAAAGCGTTTAGGGTTGTGCATAATATATGTTTCTAAAATGTGAAAAGATAAGTTTTCTTTTAAACAAGGGGTGTTTTCTAGTATACTTTTCACCTCATTTACAAAATTTTCTTCTTCAAGTTTTTGCATAGATAAGTTCAACGAAAGTGTTCTTGGATTCAGTCCATCTTCATGCCATTTTTTATATTGCGAAATAGCTTCTTGCATTACCCATGTGTCAATAGCTACAACAAAACCGATCTCTTCACTTAAATGTATGAATTTTTCAGGTGTAATTAACCCCATTGTAGGGTGTCTCCAACGTATAAGTGCTTCCATACCGATAAGTGAATTATCTTTTGTATTTATTTGCAATTGATAATAAACTTCCATTTGGTTTTCATTTATAGAGTCTACGAGTTCATGCTCTAAGCGCTCATTTTTAAATACATCTTGTGCAAGTTCTTGCGTGTAGTATTTATACCCATTACAAGCACTACTTTTGATCATACGCATTGCTGTATAAGCGTGACTAAAAAGCGTGAATGCATCTACACTGTCATCGGGATAAATTGAAACACCGATACTAAAATGAACATTAATTTTATGGTGTTGAATGTGTAACGCTTTTTTAGATATTTTCATTATTTTGTCAACTAATGACTGTAAAAATGCAGCGTCAGAAAAACTGTCTATAACAATAACAAACTCATTGCCTTCAATTCTTGCTACTGTATCACTTTCATAAAATATTTCTAATAACTGCTCAGATATATATTCTAAAATTTCATTTGAAATATCAAAACCTGCAGAATTATTTATTTGTTGAAAATAATCAACATTAATGTAAAAAATAGCAATTTTTTTCTTATATCTTTTTGCATTTTTAATAGCTTGATTAAGACGGTCAGTTGTTAGTGAAGCATTTGCAAGACCTGTTAAACCATCATGCCCTACCTCATACTGTAACTCTCTTTCTATCTCAAAATGTTCCTTAAGACTTCGTTTCATTCGCTTAATCCAAATAAGCAAAGAAATAATAATAAAAACTAAAAATGCTATAAGAATAATTGTCATTGTTAAAAAAGGCTCATTGGATTTAGCTTATTAAAATCATGGATATCTTTTTTCATGGTTTTTGTATTGCTATTCATCTGTTGCATATTTTTTGACATACTTGAAATATCTGTACTCATGTGGTGTATGTCTAAACGCATATCTATAATAGAAGTATCCATAGACTTTATAGAGTGGGACATAGTAGTTATATCTTTACGCATAAGTGTCATATCAGATGCCATAGAGTTAATGTTAGATGCAACTACATCCATGTTCTTACTAAGTGCTGTGATGAGACCACCTAGAACATAGCCCATTATAACTACTACAAGAGAAATAACAAAGAGAACTACATAAGAAAAAATTCTATCTCTACTGTTGTCTGTTCGAATGGCATCGGCAATTTTTGTTTCACGTTTTCTATGCATAATGTACATACCCTTAATCTTTACTTATAAAAATTATATCGTAAATAGTCTTTGTTTTAATGTTTTATTCAAGTAATAAGAGTAAAATTGAATATATTTATTTATAACAAGGATTTATATGTTTAGTTTGAAAGAAATGATGAAAAAAAGAGAATTTCAAACCTTATGTAATTGGGCAGATAAATTTTATATTTTAGAAGAGTATTTTCCTAGAGAAGTGAATTCTCTCTACGCTATAACTAAGTTGGATTTATCTGGTTGTCAGATTACGAAAATTCCTAAAGAAATTAAAAATTTAAGTAATCTTACTTACCTCAACTTATGTGATAATGGACTGCGTAAGTTTCCTAAAGAAATATTATGTTTAGCAAACTTACAAGAACTTTATTTAGATGAAAATAAAATAGAAAAAATTCCGCAACAAATACAAAATTTAACACACTTAAAAGAACTCTATTTACATGGAAACCAAATAAAAGAATTTCCAAAAGAAGTTTGCAGTCTCTCGCAGATAAGCAAGTTATTTATAGACGATAACCAAATAAAAACGATACCATGGGAAATAGGCACTATGAAAAATTTAAAAGTACTTTATTTAGATGATAATGAAATAAAAGAACTACCAAGTGAAATAGGTGGCTTAAATAATTTGTTAGAACTCAGTGTATCGCATAATCAAATAGAAATACTACCTAGTACATTAGGAAACTTAACCGAGCTAGTAAAGCTCAATTTATCTGATAATAAAATTAAAATATTTTCTCAATGTATAGCGAATTTAACGAATTTAGACTGGATAAATGTTGAAGGTAATCCTATGAAAAGATTAGTACACCAAACTACGTAGCCTTATTGTAATTCTGCTATAATTTCATTCTTAAAAACGAGGATGGATGATGGAGCTTCATAAGAGTATTACAAGAGAAAATCTAAGACACTTGATGACTGTTTTTTATGAAAAGGCTATGGAAGATGAAGAACTTGGTCCTTTTTTCATTAATGAACTTGGTGATGACATAAAAGATGAAGATTGGGTGCATCATATTGACCTTTTAGCAGATTTTTGGTTGAGTGAACTTTTAGGTGAAAGTACTTATTATGGTAATTTTATTGGTGCACATATAAAATTACCACGCATTAAAAAAGAAATTTTTGCTACATGGTTAAAACTTTTTTCAACTGCAGCTGATGATGTATACGTTCCTGAACTTGCAATTACTTTTAAGAAAAAAGGTGTGCGCCTTTCTAAAGAATTTATGCGAAATAGACTTGTTTAGAATACGTAATCGCAGTACAACTATATGAAAAAAATTGTATGTATAAATGCTTTAAAAACGAATAACAAAGCAGTAAATAAAACAGCTCCAACTACAAGATAAAGCGTATTTTTAGAATAAAGTATTTCTAAAAAGTTATGCATTCCAAAAGACTTTATAGTAAGAAAAAAACTAACAAACCCACCGACTGTACTTGCAAGTGCTAAACCACTTACACCCATAGGGCTAATGAGTGAAAGTGCTATAACTATATACGTAGCTAACGAGTAGGTTGCGATTGTAGCAGCTTGCATTTGCATCTCTTTTGCGTAGAGCCATAGAACGAAAAGTTTTTGTAACCCAAAAGGAATAAGTCCTATCATATACATTTGAAGTACTGCTGTTGTGTTGCTTGTATCTGTAGCTGAGAAGGCACCTCTCTCAAAGAGTAACCATGTGATTTCTTGCGCGAGAATGATACCCCCTATTGTACTAGCAGTCAGTAAAAAGGCTAAAAACCAAAAAGCTTTTTTCATAAATTCTTTTGCTTGTTTTTCATCTTTGTTTTTTATATAACGAGCAATACGTGGAAAGAGTGCTACTGCTGTGGCTATTGCAAATAAAGCCAGAGGAAGCTGAAAAATACGATTTGCATAGTAAAGGTAAGAGATAGAACCTGTTATAAGAAACGAAGCTAAAAAAGTGTCTAAAAAAGCACTCACCTGTGCAGTTGAATTTCCCCACATAGCAGGAAAGAACTGTTTACGAAAAGCTTTTGTTTCTTTTTTTATAATTGTAGACTTCACTCGTAAATGCTTAAAGCCACCAATGAGAATACGAGAAAGACCATATTTATAAATAGCTAACATGTGGACGAGTAGTTGTAGTACTCCACCAATGACTACACCCCATGAAAGATAGTAAACAATTTCAATTTGGCTCTTGTCTTGTGAGAAGTAAAGTGAAAGAATGAGTGATACGTTAAGTAGGGCAGTAGAAAAAGCACTTGTTGCAAAGTGGTGTTTATACTGTAACATAGTGCTTAAAAATGTAACTGCAAATATAAGAGGGAGATACCAAAAGTTTATAGCTACAAAAGGTGCTGCAATTTCTATAGTCTTTGCATCGAATCCTACAGCCATGGCCTGTGTTGCTAAAGAAGGAAGTACAGTAACAAGTAAGGTGATTAAAAAAATAATAGAGAGAAAGACTATAAAAATATTTGCAGAAAAAACACCCTTAGATTTACTTTTAGCAAAGGCAGGAATAAACACTTGGGTAAAAGCACCCTCAGCAAAAATACGACGAAAAAGGTTAGGAAGTTTAAAGGCAATAAAAAAAATGTCACTGTAAATATTAGCTCCAAGAGCAGAGGCTGTAAATAAATCGCGTATGAATCCTAAAATTCGTGAGACTAAAATTCCAAAACTGTTGGTAAAAATTGCTTTAAACAT
>NZ_JAEMVA010000047.1 GCF_029215955.1 Sulfurimonas sp. SAG-AH-194-I05 | reverse complement strand
AGTTCTTGATTTATTTGCAGAGAAGTTGTGTTGTCTAATTCAATCATATAACATTATAGCTAAAGAGACTTTAGCTAAGTAAAAGACTATATTATTAGCCACTAATATTTAAGAGTGTACCTAGACCTGTTTTTTGTGCTGTATTTTGTTTCGATTCTTTCACTGCACCTTCAATTATTTTGAGTGCCGTTTGTTCATTTACTTCTATAGATTTTTTTAATGCATCAACTGCAACAGAACCCATATCAGTACTAGAAGTTGAAGTTACTGCCATATTATTTCCTCTTTTAAAGTTTGTTATGTTTTTATATCGACCATATTTCTAAAATATTAAAAAATATGTTAAAATATTCTTATGAATATAAAAACCAATAAAAAAGCTGTTTGTGTTATGAGTGGTGGTATGGACTCTACCTTAAGTGCCTCTATGATGCAAGCAGATGGATATGAGATAATTGCCGTACATTTTAACTACGACCAAAGAACACAAAAAAAAGAATTAGAATGTTTTGAAACTATATGTAATCATTTACACGTAAAAGAAAAGTATATTTTAGACTTAGACTTTTTTAAACAGCTCGGTGCATCTTCACTTACTGATAAAACAATAAATATTCCTACACAAGGAATAGAAGAGGGAGTACCAAGTACTTATGTACCTTTTAGAAATGGTATATTTTTAAGTATGTCAGCTGCTATTGCAGAGAAAGTTGGTGCGACAGCTATTAGTATAGGTGTAGTTGAAGAAGACAGTAGTGGCTACCCTGATTGTAGAGAATCTTATATAAAGAGTATGGAGCAAAGTATCAATCTTGGTACAAAAGATGAAACAAACATCAAAATTTACATGCCGTTAGTAAGTTTACAAAAATCACAAATCGTTACTAAGGCATTAGAATTAAATGTACCTTTAGAACTAACATGGAGCTGTTATCAAAATGAAGATGCTGCATGTGGAGTTTGTGACAGTTGCAGACTTCGTCTCAATGGATTTTCAAAAGCTGGAGTAAAAGATCCAATCAAATATAAATAACTTTATTTTTAATGACTTGAATATTACATGTATCTATAAGCCAAAATTAAAAAACACATATTTAAGTATCTCAAAAGACTTAAAAATAGTACTTAAAACACCCCATGCATCACATAACTTTATTATGCGATTTTTAAATGATAAAGAAGCATGGATACGGAAAAAACTACAAGCAATAAAAATAAATGCGCCTCTAAAAATCAAAATAGAAGACGAAGTGCTTCTTTTTGGAGAAGTCTATAGTATAGACATGCAAGAAGTAAGTGTTTTACGAATAAAGCTTGAAAAAAATCGAGTAAATACAAAAGTGAAAAGTATAAAACTTTATGATACCTTTTATAAAAATTACGCAAAAGAATACATTACAAAAAGAGTTGAATATTTTGCAGATATTATGAAACTAGAGTATGATGTAATTAAATATAGAAAGATGAAAAGTAGATGGGGAAGTTGTAGTTCTCTTAAGGTTTTAACCTTTAATACAGAACTTATGAAAACAAAAAAAAATCTTATTGATTATGTTGTTGTGCATGAACTCTCACATTTAAAGCATATGAATCACTCAAAAGCATTTCATGCCTTCGTTGATTCTTACTTGCAAAACTCTCAACTTCTTAGAAAAGAGCTTAAAAATACCTCTATGGCATCTTTTTAAAATAGTTTACATGATATTTACTTGAGGGTGACCACATCATCCATCCATTTGTATGACGTTTCTCTGTTGCTCTTACTTGTTCTTTAATCTCATGTTTTCTATAATGTCTTTTACTATGTGCATAATCCTTAAAGTATTGTAACCAAGGACGTATACGAGAGGGGCTTATGATATGTTCCACATGCTTAATACTTCTGTATATTACGATATATGGATGATCGGCTGGATTTTTCTTACCAAACGATCCACGTGCAAAACCTGAAGGATAAAGCATGGGAGCTAAGTAATCAGCATGCTCAGCAAGGCTTTGTACAGTTTGACCAATGTTATTATCTCCCTTTTTTGTCCATAAAACATTTCCATACGTATCAACTGAAATATATACACCATACTTTAAAAGTCTTTTTTTAGCAGAGTCTAAAAATGTATTTATAGCTTTTAATCTACTCTTCTGTGTACTTTTTTTTGCAAAAACTAAACCATCCTTCGCGGGAAACCGAATATAATCAAAGTTAATCTCTTCAAAACCAACCTTAGCAGCTTCTTCAGCTATACGAATAGTATAATCATGACTTCTTCTATCAAAAGGATCTACCCATGCCATGTTGTCATGGTTTCTCCAGATTTCACCTTTTTCATTTTTTATCGCATATGCAGGGTTATGTGACGCTTGAATTTCATCTTTAAAAGTTACTATTCTGGCAATTGTATAAATATTTCTTTCTTTAAGAATTTTCATAAATCTTTGAATATTACGGTTTGTTCTATTTTTATGAGCACCGTAACTGTTTGCTTGTTTAAATGAAGTTTTATAAAGAGTAGATCCATACTCACTTTTAATATCTACAACTAAGGTATTTACCTCAGTCGCATCTATAATTTTAAGTATTTTCTTCATTGTCATTGAATTACCACTACCAGCCCAAAAACTTAAATAAAGTGCCTTTGGAATAAATGGTGTTATTTTGTAGTGTGTTAGCGTATTATTTGTGTCTATTTTAAGTGCGCGATATCCATATGATTTAATATGAGCTATATTTTCATCACTTTTAAGAAAAAAGCTACCATTTTCATCACTTTTAACCGTGTTTACTGAATCACTTATCATTGCTCCACTAACAGGTTTTGATGTTTTTGTATTAAGTATAACACCAAAGAAGGAAGCTAAAAGCAATTGTTGAAGGATTATGGAGGATATAAATAGTTTTATCAATTCGTTTCTCTTATTATAATTATTTTAAAAACGAAATTATATCCTTTTTTTACCTTTCATTCAAGAAATAACGTAAACTTGTATCACTCCACTTTTTTGATAATTTTAAATGTTTTTCGATAGAAGTATATACTTTTGTAAAATCTTGATTTTTTTCACTAAGTTCTTTGATAACATCTTGTAAAGATTTTTTCCCTGCTTCTATTACTTCTTTAGGATACTGCATAATTTGCACATTAAGATCTTCTAGTTTTTGTAAGGCATATATATTTTCTGCATGAAATTCATATGTCATATTTGAGTTCATTTCGCTTGAAGCTACTTCTATCATAGCTTGTTGTTCATGCGAGAGATGTGACCAAGTGTTTTTATTAAAAGTTAGTTCAAGAATAGAACCAGGTTCATGCCAACCAGAATAATAATACGGGGCGACCTTATAAAAACCCATTTTAATATCAAGAGCAGGACCAACCCATTCAGTCGCATCAATAACACCACGTTCAAGAGAGGTATAAATTTCTCCCGCAGGTAAAAGTATAGGATTGACCCCCATCTTTGCAAAAACTTCTCCGCCAAGACCAGGAATACGCATCTTAAGACCTTTCATATCTTCAAGTGAGTTTATAGGCTTTCTAAACCATCCACCCATTTGAATATTTGTATTTCCTCCCATGAAGGGGTGCAGATTATATTTTGCATACTGCTCACGCCATAAATCTAAACCACCACCAAAAAGCATCCATGAGTTAATCTCTTCGGCTGTAAAACCAAAAGGAATTCCACTGTAAAGTGAAAAAGCAGAATTTTTACCTTTCCAATAATACGGTCCTGAGTGAAAAGCATCGATTTGTCCACTTGAACAAGCATCAAAAACTGCAAGGGCAGGGACTAGTACATTTTTAGGGTAAATCTTTATTTCTAAACTGCCCGCACTAATGTCGTGAATTCTTTTCGCAAAACGCTCAACTCCAACACCCATAATAGGAAAGTGCGCCGGCCAACTTGTTGCTAACTTTATAACAGTTTTTTTATTTTTGTTAAAGTTGATTCTTTTTTTTTCAGAATTTTTAGCCTGTGGATGTTTTGAATAATCTATTGCTTGGCGATTACTTTCGTTACACCCATTTAAAGCTAATGCTGCTGATGTAACGGAGGCTGTAGTTAAAAAATCTCTTCTGTTCATGGCGTATCCTTAAAAATCTAAAGTTAATTGTGTTGGTATATTTTTTTGTATAGATAGCAAAGAAGTATCTGTACCAGCAATAAGAGCAAAGTGAAAGCTAGTAGTATTTAAAATATTTAAAATATGTTGTTTATCTTTATATATATAAATATTTTTACTTTCTAAAGAACCCATAGCATGTGGAATAATATAAATCAACTCCGCCCATAAGGCATTTTTTTGTAAAAAAGATATTTCTTCTTCTATTAATTCGATGTTTGATTCAAAAATAAGAACCTTATCGCTTGTACCAAATTCTTTGATTTCAAGATTTTTACTAACAAATACTGCTTCAAAATGTTTCATTAATGTAAACTTTTTGAGTCTAAAATTAATTTTTAAATGTTTATATAAATGAAGTAAATCTTCAAGATATGGAATAAAAAAAGGCGATAAAAGTTGTCTTTCATAAAAAACATCATTATAAATAAAAGAAGTTTCAAATAATGTCTGCTCAACTATATCGATAGATGCAACAGCATTAGTCGATATTTTTTTAACATTTGTAAATAAATTTTTATCACATGTTTTAGAAGTAAAAAGGAGGGTTGTATTTTCTTCTACGTTCCAAAGTACTTTATGCAGTGTTTGAATATCTCCATCGAGTGGTATAAAATGAGGATCTGTAATTATTTGTAAGGCAAGTTTCAAAACGATTTCATTGCATTCATACACCGTAACATCTTTCTCGATAAGTCTAAATCGTAAAAGCTTTTTAAGTGCATCTTCACATGAGGAAACTTTTATCCATGCTATTTCTCTGTCACTTATTTGTGTACGCTTGTCAAACATGATTCCATACGCACCATTAAGAATAGCATCTTTAATCATCTCTTCATTAAAGGCGATAAAAAGATCACCTCTTTTTACATTTTTTACCTCAAAAACAATGTTCTCAAATTGTGTTACAAAAGGCTCATTAACTAAGGTAGCCTTTGTAAGTGCTAGTATATTTTCTAGTCTCATCCAATTGGTGTGCCGGCCTTTTTAGGTTTTTCTGGTCGCACTAAACATAAGCCATCTTCATCCTTAGCAGCTAAAAGCATACCCTCAGACATCATTCCCATCAGTTTTGCAGGTTTTAAATTTGCTACAACACACACTTGTGTTCCGACGAGAGATTCAGCAGAATAAAATTCTTTAATTCCAGCAACAACTTGACGGTTTGAATCTTCGCCTAAGTCTACTTGGAGTTTTAATAATTTTTTACTTTTTGGAACTTCTTCAGCTTCAACAACAGTACCTATTTTGAGGGATGTCTCAAAGAATTGACCTATTTCTATAAGATTATCATCTTCTTCTTTTATTATATGTTTTTCTTTTTTCTCTTGTACTTTAGGAGCATTTGGTTGCGCAACAGGAGCTTCAGGCATTAAAGGCTCCTCAACACGAGGAAAAAGAGGAGGCACTTTTTTAATATTAAATAATTTCAATAGATTTTTTTCTATAACTAACGTATTATAACTCTCCGTGTTAATTTCAAAACAAAGAGCATCAGCTATAGTATGTGTCGTTTTAGGCATAACAGGGGAGAGCATAATTGCTGCTTTTGCTAAAATATTTGCGACAAGAGCAACTGTAGCTAATGCTTCATCTACCTTACCTTCTTTCATTTTTGCCCAAGGCTCGAAACTTGTAATAGCAACATTACCAATACTAAAGAGTTTCCATAACTCTTCTAAATAACGATGCGTTTGCATATTTTGCATAAAAGCATCTAAGTTACCTAAGGCTTCATTCATTGCATCAAGTTCTCTCTCATGGTATTTAATAACATCTTTACTATTAATTTCAAAGTCAGAATATTTGCCACTCATTCCTATAATACGATTTAAAAGATTCCCTAAGTCATTACTAAGTTCTGAGTTAATTCTGTCTATTAATGCACGTTGAGAAAAATCTCCATCTTGACCAAATGGAACTTCTCTAAGCATAAAGTAGCGTAAATTTTCAACTCCATAAGCATCTGCAACATCTTTAGGAGCAATAACATTTCCTTTAGATTTAGACATTTTTTCACCATCTCTCGTCCACCAACCATGTGCACCGATGTGTTTTGGAAGTGGTAAATCAAGACTCATTAAAAATGCAGGCCAGTAAATAGCATGAAAACGTAAAATATCTTTACCAACAAAATGTGTACTTGCTGGCCAAAAGTCCATGTTTGCATCATCTTTTCCATAACCAAGTGCTGTTATATAATTAAGAAGAGCATCTAACCAAACATACATTACATGCTTGTCATCATTAAGACTTTCTGGCATTTTAACACCCCATGTGAAAGAAGTCCGCGTAACAGAAAGGTCACGTAAACCACCTTTTACAAAGTTGATAACTTCATTTGCACGAGAACGAGGAAGAATAAAGTCAGGGTTGTCTTCATAATGTTTAAGAAGTCTGTCTTCATAACTTGAGAGTTTAAAAAAGTAACTTTCTTCTTTTACAACACTCGTCGTACGTCCACAATCAGGACAAAATTCGCCATCTATAAGTTGTGTTTCGGGAAAAAATGTTTCACAACTTACACAGTAGTGACCCTCGTAAAAATCTTTATAAATATCACCTTTTGCATGCATAGCTAGAAACGCCTTTTGAACACCAGCTTTATGCTCTGCGTCAGTTGTACGAATAAACTTATCATAATCTATTTCAAATTCATCCCAAAGATTTTTAAAAGTAGCACTTATTTCATCTGCAAATTCTTGGGCTCGTTTGTTGTTTTTTTGTGCTGATTCTTCTATTTTTTGACCATGTTCATCTGTACCTGTTAAAAAGTATGTTTTTTCACCTTTTAACTTTTCGTATCGTGTAATAGTATCTGCAATAAATGTAGTATACGCATGTCCAATATGCGCTTCGCCATTAACATAATAGATAGGTGTTGTTATATATTTACTCAAAGTTATTTTCCTTAGTTAGATAGTTAAAATTCAAATCCGCCAGTATCGCCCTTGGACATACTGTTGTATACGGCTTTAATATAGTCGGTTCGTAACGCACATGTTAAAAAACATTCACAGTCGCTACAACTCTTTAAAGTCTTTTCTTTTTGACATTCTTGAAGTTTTACAAGCATCTCCTGGAGATGCATTTCAAATTTGTCAATTTTTTTAGCTGTTTTTTGCATAGACTTCTTTTACACGTGCTATTTCATAGTTAGAACCAAAAAAGCATACAGCAGTATCATGAATATGCGCATGACCTAAAGTCATTAAGTCATTTACTCCATCAACAGCACCACCACCAGACTTTTCATAAATAAATGCAAAAGGAAAAACTTCAAATAATCTACGAAGCTTACCCTCTGGTTTATCTGAAGTAGCTGGGTAACTAAAGAGACCTCCACCTTTAAGAAGGATTTGATGTAAATCCGGAACCATCCCACCTGAATAGCGTAAACGGTATCCCTCAGCAAAAAAGCTATCTACCATTTCTTTATGAAAGGGTGCCCAGTTTTGTTGTGTTCCACCAGGGGCATTAAGTTTACCTTTTTCATTAAGGCGAATCTCTTTTACAAATTCAAATTCACCTGCTTGAAGTAAATACAATTTTGTTTTATTTTCAGCAAACACCATTTCAACACGAGGACCATATACAACATAACAAGAAGCTACCATGTGGGCTGCTCCAAATTGCTTTTCATAAATTCCAAAGATTGAGCCAACGCTAAGATTTACATCAACTAAAGAAGAACCATCAAGAGGGTCGTATGCGATAAAATATTTTCCATCAGAATGAAATTGTTCTTCATGTTCTTTTTCTTCACTTGCAATAGTATTTACCGATAAAACATGTGACAACTCTTCTGCAATGATCATGTCACATTGAATATCAAGCTGTAACTGTGTCTCACCTGAACTATTTTCTTGTTGTGAATACCCTATGTCTTTTACATCAATAGCATCTTTAATTCTTATTGCACTTCTTTGAATTGCATCAAATATATCTCTCACTTTACACTTCCTTTGCGTTTTTTAATATCCATGAAATAATTTCATCTGGATTATTTAGGTCTAAAATATCTATATTCTCTGGCAGTTCATAATCTGTAATTATAACACTGTCGTCAATAGCTAAAGCATTCATATAGGGAAAGTAATTATTATCAAGTTCATTTCTAAAAACACTAATACGAGGGAGAGGAAGGTTCTTTAACCCTTCAACTAATAAAATATCAAAAACATCAAAAAGCCTAATGATTTCATCAATATTTTCACTTTTTTTAGAAAAGTATGTTGTTCTGCTTGGAGAGGTAACAATTACTTCAGCTCCAGTGTCGCTAAATTTATAACTATCTTTTCCAATAACATCAAATCTAGCTTTATCTCCTGGATCATGTTTTACGATTGCAACTTTCTTAGCATACTCATTTATAAGTTTTCTAGCTACTTTTAATATAAGTGTAGTTTTACCACTATTTGATGGCCCAGTAAATGCAACAGCTAATCTTTTTTTCAAATATAATTCTCTTTGTATAATTTAGGTGATTATACAAAAGAGTCAGTAAAATCTTGTTTAATGCGATATAATTCTTTTTTAATTTTAAGGAATCTCTATGAAATATCTTTTATCAGCACTTATTATTACTATTGTAACATCAGGATGTTCCACAAGAAATGCTTTTAGTAAGCTAGAAGTTGGTTTAGATGAAGAATATGCAATCGAAAATACAAGAAGTGGAAAAATTAAGATTGATGAACAAATAACAGGTGTTTTTTCTTCAGTATATTTAAATAATTTTTATAAAAATATTGATAAAAGTACAAATCAGTTTTATATTTCTGTATATTCTAAAACAAAAGAAGAGGGTTTAAAATTTACTTTAAATAAAAAAAATCCACTATTAGTGCAAAGACTAGCATGTAATAATGAATTTGTAAGCTTACTACCCTTGCAAACAAAATGGACACAAAATTATTTAGTATCTTTTGAAGACACACAATTAAATACTCTTACTTTGAAGATCGATATCGGTCCGTCTTCTTCGGGTCCGTTAAGCTATTTAAAAGATCAATAATAGAAACATCTTCTTTTAGTATCTTTTTATATACAACATAATTAGATAATACTTTCTTTCCATATTCTCTACTTTCCTTATTTGACATAAGCTCTAAACTCAAATAAGGTTCATATTTTCCTTTTGTAAATGTATTCGCTTTTAAATGTTTTCTAAAATATCCAAGACCACCATTATAAGCATATGCAATAAATAGAGGATGATAAAAAGTATTATCTAGCCAGTCTAAATGTTTAAGTGCATATCGAATATTGTAGCTAGGTTGAAACATATCGTCATAACATGTGATAGGATTTTTCATTCTTTTACTTAAATCATCTGTTACAAATGGCATGATTTGCATGAGTCCAAGAGCAAAAGAACGTGATAATGCTGAGGGAATTAAGTTGCTTTCTTGACGCATTAAGGCATATACTAATGCTTTTCTTTCATTGGATATTCCACTTAAGTACTCATTATAAGGCATTAAGTAGCTTTGTTTTTTAAAATCATTTGCCTTTTCTAAAATAAAGCCCTGTACAGGTTTCATGTTTTTTTGATTATATTTATTTGCAAGTGTGATTAACTGGTCTTTAGGCGTATTTTTAATTTCATTTTTAATTTCATTCCAAACAAAAGGATTACAAATATCTTTTGTATTTTTCATATGGGTAACATCAACTGAAGAAAAGTAATTTTTTGTTTCTATATTAAGTTTTTCTCTAGCAAACTGTGAATAGATATTAATATCCGTGCTTAATGCTAAATCTTGTAAATATTTTTCATCTTCTGAAGCTAAATAACTCCAAAACACACTTTTATCTGCGTTCATACGTGTTTGTGCTTTTTGTTTTGATATTTCAAGGTGTTTTATTGCTTTTTTACTGCTACCAAATCTTAGTTGATTGAGGGCAAGTAAAAAGTTACTATCTGAACCAAGATTTTTTCCATCAAGTTGTAAAATCGATTTTTGAAGTTTATTAAGCTTATCATCATTAACTATTTTTTTTAGTAAAGTAAATTTTTTCCAAACTGATGCATCTTTTGAAAAGACATATTGAATAAACTTTTTTGAATAGTGAATATTTAAATTTTTTCTACGATGATTTGTTGTAGTTCTAAGGTACATATTTAATATGACATTTGGATCATATGCCTGATAGTGTTCTTCTCTAAATGGCTCAGCTTGTATTTTAATGAGATTAATCAAAGCTTTTGATTTGAGTCTTTTTAAAATACTTTCTCGTGTTTTTTTATCTAGATTAAGTGTTTTAAATGGATTGACTGCTAAGTTAAAGCAGTCATCTTCTTCAATGGAGAGTAAATTTTTCCTACCTCTACACGACGAATCTCTTAATATTTTTTTATTAGGAGATTTTTTTAAATATCTTTTTTTTATTTTCCAAATATTACCTTCAACTAAAGCGTATGCATTATCAGCTTCTTGAGAAGTAATATTTTGTTTTAAGTACTGCCATATCATGAAGTTCTTAGCGCGACCTGCTGGTTTTGATTCTATATCTTTAAAATGTATTTCAGCATAAACACATACTGAAGCTAAACTAAGAAGTAAAATTTTTTGTATCATACCTTAAACAATTTTAGCAAGAGAGCTAAATAGAAACTCCATTAATATAATCACAACTTGCAAACCAATAATAATTACAAGAGGAGCTAAGTCTAAGCCATTATAGTTTGTTTTTATAAGCTTTCGCACAAAAGAATATGCAGGATTAGTAATTCTATAAAGAAACTGAACAATTGGATTATAAGGATCAGGATTCACAAAACTAAGAAGCGAAGATATAATAATTACCCATATATAAACTTCTAAAACACCAGAAAATAGAGAACCTAACTTCAATACAACAACACCTAATTCGCTTAATTCACTCATTTTACAATTTCTCCCATATAATTTTTAATATATTTATAAATTTTATCAATATCTGGACCATTTTGTGCACCCGTTAAAACAAAACGTAAAGGTTGAGAAATATTTTCTTTTTGAAATCCAGATTTTTCCATAATATACTTTTGAAAATCAGTATAGTTTTCAAAGTAAGGAGCTGATTTGATGATAGTAGAAATAATCTCAGCTGATTGTGTAAACTCTTGTGGTATTACTTTTAAAGTAAAAATCGCATTAATTTTACTTTTTAATTCCTTAGTCGTACTAACTTCTTCAAGGTAGACCTTTGCAAGTTCTCCAATTTCATCATCCGCGAAACCTACATAACGTGATAATTCTTTAACCTCAAGCATTCTTAAATGTTCATTATTTACATGCCGTAACATATTTATATCAAAGCGAGTAGGGGACTTTGATATATTTTCTAAAGATAGCCATTGTGTAGCTTCAGAGAGCGTAAATATCTCTTTAGGAGTTTTATTTGTGATTGATATTAAATAATTTGAAATGGCTTCTGGTAAAAAACCTTCTTCTAAAAGCCATTTAATACGTACAGCATCATTATTTAAAATAACGGGAAGATGTATATAAGTTATTTGCTTTTCATATTTTAATGCATTACGAATATGAATTTGTTTAGGAGTATTATTCATGTCATCTTCATCACGAATTACAATAGAAATATTATTTAACATATCATCAACAGCACATGAGAAGTTATATGTAGGAGTTTTATCCTGTCCCATAATAATAAAACTATCTATATCCCTAGCTTTAAAAGTAGCATTATCTTGTGTAGGCTTAGCAATACGAATAGTAAATGGACTTAAATTGTCAATAACAAGCTCTGCAGGAAGATTTCCACATGCATCGTCGTATTTGTATTCTTGACCTTTCAGTTTCGCTTCTTCGCGTTTCTTATCAAGCCACTCCGTAGAACAAAAACAACTAAAAGCTTGTTTTTCATGCATAAGCTGGAGAGCCATGGCAGTGTGAAAACGTACACTTTCACTTTGATAAATAACTTGCGTATATTCAATCCCAAAAAGATTCAAAAGACCAAGAATTTCTTCATCTTTACCTTTAATATTTTTTTCTTTATTACTATCTTCAATTCTAATAATTAAATCTTCATTTCTTTGTTTTGAAATTATGTAGTTGAATAGGGCGCCACGAAGATCACCTATGTGCATATCACCAGTTGGACTGGTTGCAAATCTTAGCATTAAAATTCCTAAATATTATTTTATGGAATTTTATCGTAT
>NZ_JAEMVA010000046.1 GCF_029215955.1 Sulfurimonas sp. SAG-AH-194-I05 | reverse complement strand
CAGTGCTTACCTTATTAGAGAATAATTTTATATCTCACTAGAAATAATCTCTTTTAATTTATGAATCAAGATAGTATCTGTATCACTCTTTGCATACATTGTTACTAGATATAAAGTATCTTCATTAACATAGTAAGTCACAATTCTAAAACCGGCTCTTTTACCTGTTGGTATAGATGAGTTTTGAAGTCTTATTTTATACAGTCCACTTTCAAGAGGAGTACCTAATTCAGGGTTCTTAGTAAGCTCTTCAATAAGTAGTGATAAATCATCTTTTATCTTTGGAAATCGTTTTTTAAGTTTTTTAACATCTTTATTAAACCGTGGAATGGTTTCAATACTATAACTCATCAAGTAATTCTTTTACGGGTCTTGATTGTAAGTCGCCATTATTAATAGCTTTAATTTCTTGTAGTCCTTCTCTAAAATTACCTAATACCTCTTTTTCATTTTGAGAATCTAGTTTTAAAACTTCGACACCATCACTTTTAAAATGTTCTAACATCCACAAAACTTTATCTGCTATTGATTCATTTTTAATATCTATTGCTAATTGCATTAGGTCTCCTTTTTAAAGATTCTTTATCATTGAAATTATACCACGTTAGCCATTGGACTACACTCTAAAGCAAAATCAACTCCTCTTACCAAACCCGTTACCCACTCCGCTAAGAGACCCGTCACCCATAAAACACTAGAGGGAAGCCCTAGGGATCGGTATAGGGGTGTATTAAGTAGGAGGGCATAAATAACTTCATCATCAAAAGCACTTAAGATATCATCTGCATGTTCTTTTTTAAGTTTGTTGAATTGTTCAGCTATAGCTGTAAGGTGCATTAAAATTGCTGGTCTATCTGTTACATAGTTTTCAAGTGCTTTAGTAATACTTCCAGAGTTTTCAACTATCTACTCTATATAGAGTCTATCTTCTCTAAAATAAGATAGACTTTACTGATAGACTATTTAGACATATATAGTTGCTTGTTTCTTGCCCATAATATCTGCTACTTGAGATTGATTTGTGCCTTAAAGTGGGTGAATGTGTCTGAAAATGATGTTTTAAAATATGGTGGACGAGGAGAGATTCGAACTCTCGGTACAGTTACCCATACGCATCCTTAGCAGGGATGTGGTTTCAACCGCTCACCCACTCGTCCTTTTGAAGAGTGTGATTATAATAACTTTTTGATAATAAAAAGCTTAAAATAAAAAGAAATTCAAAAGTTATGAAAATAAATACTTTTTCACTATAATGTATCCATGATAAAAATTATGTTACTTCTTTTACTTTCTCTCTCCTTGTACGCTAATGTCTATCCGTATTTTAATAAGAGTGAACTTATTACTATTGAAAAAAGTGTAGGAAAAATGTCTAAAAATAGGGCTCTTGACTACCAAAACAAAGTACAATCTTGGAAAAAATTCAACAAGACGAAACAACTTAATATCGTAAATCGTTACCTCAACCAGCTTCTACCGCAATACGATGATGTAACTCGTAACCAAGAAGACTATTGGGCTTCGCCTAAAGAGTTTCTTATTACTGGCTATGGAGACTGTGAAGACTATGCAATTATAAAGTACTTTACTCTTATAAAACTGGGGTTTGATGAAAAAAAACTTTTTTTAACAACTGTTCACGAGCAATATACTGGAGGGTATCATATGGTTCTTAGTTATTTTAAAGACAAGAAAAAATCTCCTCTTGTCTTAGACAATCTTAGTTTTAGAATACTTACCTTAGAAACAAGAAAAGATATAAAAGCAGATATGTTTATAAATTCAAAAGGTGTGTATAAAATGAAAAAAAATCATACACTTAAAAAAATATCAAATAAACTTTTACTCTATACAAAACTTATCAAAAAGATTAAAAAGAATAATTAAATTCTCTCTAAAATCTTCTTTACCACTTCTTCTGGATTTTCTGATTTATAAATCGGACGACCTACAACTATAAAATCTACATATGCATTTTTTGCAAAAGCAATATCTGCAACACGTTTTTGATCTCCAGCATCTTCACCAAAGGGACGAATTCCAGGAGTTAAGGTCATAAATTTTTGAGAGCTTATGTTTTTAATAGAGGCACTTTCATATGCAGAACATACAACTCCATCAAGCCCGCTCTCCATCGCATCTTTTGCGAATTTGTCAGCTTTTAGTGCAATGTCTTTTTCATAAACATCTTGAAACTCTTCCTCGCTGAATGATGTCAGCGCTGTTACAGCTAATACTATAGGTCGTTTATCAAATGTATCGAGTCTACGCATCACTTCTTTCATAGCACGTTTACCAGCGGATGCATGTACATTAAACATATCCACTCCAAGTCCCATTATAGATTCAGCAGCATCTGCCATAGTATTTGGAATATCATAAAGCTTGAGGTCCAAAAATATTTTAAAATCAGGATTTATTTTTTTAATAGCTAGTAAAAAATCTTCTCCGTCACGTATATATGTACGTAGTCCGACTTTAAGCCAAACATTATAGTTTTGTATTTTTTTAATTAGGTTTAAATTTTCTTCTTTTGTCGGTAAATCGAGGGCTACACATAGTTCCATAAGTACTCTTTTTTTTTAGTTTAAAGAAGTATAACATGTTTGGCATGCGTAAGTCCTCCTTGGTTGAGGGTGGATTTTGTTAAAAACAAAAGCATGTGAGAAAAACTAACCGTTTACCATCTTAGAAATTTGAGCAACAACACTTGGGTCTTCTAATGTTGAAATATCTTGTGTAATTGCCTCACCTTTAGCGATAGAACGTAAAATTCTTCTCATAATTTTTCCAGAACGTGTCTTTGGAAGTCCAGACACAAAAACCATAGCATCACAAAGGGCAATACTTCCTATTTCTGTTTTAATCACACCATTAATCGCTTTTTTCTCAAGCGCTTCATCTTCTACTGAATCTGACTTTAAAACTACATAAGCAAAAATCCCCTCACCTTTTAATGCATGTGGTTTTCCAACAACGGCAACTTCTGCAACATTGTTATGTTTTTTAATAGCAGCTTCAACCTCAGCCGTTCCCATTCTATGCCCTGATACATTAATCACATCATCTGTTCGACCAGTTATTGTAATATACCCATCTTCATCATAGTTTGCGCCATCACCTGTAAAGTATACTGGTTTTCCATCCTTAACAACATCACCAAAATAGGATGTAATAAAGCGTTCTTCATCACCCCATACACCACGAATCATTGAGGGCCAAGGTCTTGTGATACACATGTAACCACTCTCACCATTTGCTACTTTTTTACCAGTCTTTGGGTCTAAAATTTCAGCCATAATTCCAGGAACCGGAAATGTAGCACATGCAGGTTTAATAGGTGTAGCCCCAGGAAGTGGTGAAATAATATGTCCACCTGTTTCTGTTTGCCAGTATGTATCGACAATCGCACACGTAGAGTTTCCAACCTGCTCATAGTACCATTTCCATGCAGGTGGGTCTATAGGTTCACCTACAGTTCCAAGTACATTTAAAGATGAAAGGTCATAGTTCTTAGGCTCATTTTCACCCATTTTATGAAGTACTCGAATCGCAGTAGGTGCCGTGTAGAACTGATTTATTTTATGCTCTTGCACCATTTTCCAAGGACGACCTGCATCAGGGTATGTGATTACACCCTCAAACATTACAGTAGTCGCACCCATTGCAAGTGGACCGTATACTATATAAGTATGACCCGTAATCCAACCAACATCAGCTGTACACCAAAAAGTATCTTCCTCTTTCACATCAAATACCCATTCCATAGTCATCTGTGCCCAAAGAATATAACCCGCTGAGTTATGTTGCACACCTTTTGGTTTACCAGTTGAGCCTGAAGTATAAAGTAAAAAGAGTGGGTCTTCTGCGTCCATCACCTCGGCTTCACATATATCTGATTTGTTTTTAATTAAAGCAGTATAGGAAACATCGCGACCTTCTACCCATGTAACTTCTTCATTATTTCTCTCAACTACAAGAACTTTTTCTATAGAAGAGTCTTTAGTAATCGCAGCATCTACAACTGGTTTTAACATATATGGTTTTGTTTTACGAAAAGCTCCATCTGCAGTAATCACTACCTTGGCCTGTGCATCTTCAATTCTGTCTTTAAGTGCTTCAGACGAAAATCCACCAAATACGATAGAGTGAATTGCACCGATTCTCGCACATGCTAACATCGCATACGCAGCTTCTGGAATCATAGGCATATAAATTACAACCCTATCACCTTTTGTAACACCGAGGTCTTCTTTTAAAAGATTTGCAAATTTATTTACATTTTTAGACAAGGCATTATATGTTATTTTTTGAATATCCCCACGATCACCTTCAAACAAAATAGCCGTTTTTTCACCCCGAGTATCTAAATGGCGGTCAATACATTGACTAGAAACATTAAGTTTTCCACCGTTAAACCATTGAACAAAGGGAAATTTTGACTCATCTAAGACAGTATCAAAAGGTTCCATCCAATCAAGTTTTTCTTTAGCATAGCCACCCCAAAAAACTTCATAATCCTCAATCGCTTTATTTTGAAGCGCATAATATTCATCCATATTTTTGATACGTGCAGTTTTAGAAAACTCTGGGTTTGGTTGAAAAATTGGTTTTTTTGACATAAAAGTTGCCTTTGTTTAAATTAATTAAAAAGATTATATCTCAGGAAAATTTATATTTCCTTGAAGATACTACTCTGTTTGTTTTTAGTGCTCGCTCGCACCCTCTGCACCTATACCTGTTTGACTTCGAATAAATTGCATTTCAAATGCTTCTTGTTCTTCTTTTGCTCGTAATGAATTATCTGTAATACTAAAAAAGTATATTCCTAAAAAAGACACGGTTACAGAAAATAATGCTGGGTATTTATAAGGAAAGATTGCCTCTGCATTGCCTAAAATTTGCACCCATACTATAGGACCTAAAACTACAAGTGTTACAGCAGTTGCAAGTCCAAGCGATCCACCTATAACTGCACCACGGGTTGTGAGTCTTTGCCAGTACATAGAAAGTATAAGAATAGGAAAGTTTGCAGATGCAGCGATGGCAAATGCTAAGCCAACAACAAAGGCAATATTTTGATTTTCAAACATTATTCCCATAATAATTGCAACAATTCCCAAAGCAACTGTAGCGATTTTAGAAACTCGCATTTCCACCTTAGGATCAGCATTTCCTTTTTTAATAACGCTTGAATAAAGGTCATGTGAAATAGCCGATGCACCGGCAAGAGTAAGTCCTGAAACAACTGCCAAAATCGTAGCAAAAGCAACTGCTGAGATAAAGCCTAAGAAGAAGTCTCCACCCACAGCATGTGAAAGATGAATTGCTGCCATGTTATTACCACCTATGATGGGAGAACCGCCACTTATAGCTTGCGAAGCATAGTCTACGTACTCGGGATTTTCAAACACCATTACAATCGCACCAAAGCCAATGATAAACGTTAAAATATAAAAGTATCCTATAAAACCTGTTGCATAAAACACTGATTTTCTAGCTTCTTTAGCGTCACTTACTGTGAAGAACCGCATTAAAATATGAGGAAGTCCTGCTGTTCCAAACATTAAAGCAACTGCTAGTGAAATCGCAGAAATAGGGTCTGATACTAGTCCTCCTGGACTCATGATTTCTATGCCTTTTATTTCTGTAGCATGTGAAAAAAGTTTCTCAAAACTAAAGTCATAGTTGTTCATAACAGCAAATGCCATAAAGGTAGCACCGGAGAGTAATAAAAATGCTTTTATAATCTGTACCCATGTAGTAGCAAGCATACCACCAAAAGTTACATATAAAATCATAAGTACGCCAACTAAAATAACTGCTATTTCATACTCAAGTCCAAAAAGAAGTTGAATAAGTTTTCCGCTTCCAACCATTTGAGCAATAAGGTAGAGTATAACAGTTGCAATAGAGCCTGTTGCTGCAAGGGAACGGATAGGAGTTTGTTTGAGTCGGTATGAAGCCACATCTGCGAAGGAGTATTTTCCTAAGTTACGTAAAGGCTCGGCAATCATAAACAAAATAATCGGCCAACCAACCAAGAAACCTATAGAATAAATAAGTCCATCGTACCCTTTCATATAAACAAGTCCCGATATTCCTAAAAATGAAGCTGCTGACATATAGTCACCTGCTATTGCCATACCATTTTGAAAACCAGTTATACCGCCACCAGCAGTATAAAAGTCCTTTGGACTTTTGGTCTTTCTTGCCGCCCAGTATGTTATACCGAGAGTTGCACCAACAAAAAGAATAAACATCATTATTGCAGATATATTTAAGTCTTGTTTCTCTATAGCACCCTCAATAGTTCCACTTGCAAATAAAACGATAGAAGATAAAATTATAAATAAGAAGGATCGATTCATTACATTCCCTTCACATTGTTTTGAATCTTTTGCGTGAGCGCATCAAACTTTTTATTTGCAATGTACGTATAAATACCAGTAAGAATAAAAGCAAATAAAATTACAAAAATTCCAACAGCAATTCCATAGGTAATAACAGAGTCGCTAAAAATTGGTGTACCTAGTAGAGATGGTTTAAACGCAATACTTAGAATAAAACTAAAGTACACTACAAGCATAGATAATGATAATCCTAACGTTAATCTCCTCCGTCTTTGCAGTAGTTCCTTATAATTTGGGTCATTTTTGATGGTCTTTATATACTCATTTTTCATATTATAAACCTTGATTTTCTTTTAATATAAAACATTATATCTATAAATATTTAGAGTATTTGTAATTTTTTACTATAATTCCAAAATCAAAAATATAAAGGTATATAATGTTTGGAAAAGATTTAAAAAAATACGATTTAAGTGCTGATGAATTAGCAAAACTACAATACGCAAAAGTTGCAACTGCCAAAGGTGATATTTGGTTAAAACTATTTCCAGAAGAAGCTCCTAATACTGTTGCTAACTTTGCACACTTAGGAAACTCAGGTTTTTATGACAACTTAACATTTCACCGTGTAATTCCAGGTTTTATGGCACAAGGTGGTTGTCCAACTGGTACGGGTACTGGTGGTCCAGACTGGGCTATAGCATGTGAAACTGATACAAATACTTCTGCACATAGACCAGGTACACTTTCTATGGCACATGCGGGACCAAACACAGGTGGAAGCCAGTTTTTCATCACTTTTGTTGATACACCTCACTTAGATGGTGTTCACACTGTTTTTGGCGCTATTGAAGAAGATGATTCTGCTAGTTTTGATGTTCTTGCATCAGTACAAGGTGAAGATGCTATTCATAGCATTTCTATCGTAGAGAGCAAATAGTTTTTTATATTTCCACATGCACCTAACATGTGGAAATCAACTCAAAAATATTTTTATTCTTCTTCTTCCAAAAATTCACTTTGATTCATTATTTATCTATAAAATTTTCATATAAGAATTGTCTTAATATACTTTATGTATAATCCTTGTAATTTTAACAAGGAATTTTACAACTATGAGTTTTTTAAAAGAATACGACAGCGAAATATTTGATTTATGTGAACAAGAGTTAGAGCGTCAAACTGACCATTTAGAGATGATTGCATCGGAGAATTTTACACTTCCAGCAGTGATGGAAGCGATGGGTTCTGTTTTTACAAACAAATATGCTGAGGGTTACCCTGCTAAACGTTACTACGGTGGCTGCGAATATGCAGACAAAGTAGAACAACTAGCTATCGACCGAGCATGTGAACTTTTTGGATGTACATTTGCAAATGTACAACCACATTCAGGTTCTCAAGCAAATGGTGCTGTCTATGCTGGTCTTATTAAAGCTGGTGATAAAATTCTTGGTATGGACCTTTCTCATGGTGGTCACTTAACACATGGTTCAAAACCTTCTTTTTCTGGTAAGAACTATTCTCCATTTTATTATGGTGTAGAGCTTGATGGGCGCATTAACTACGAGAGAGTTATGGATATTGCTCAAATAGTAAAGCCTAAAATCATTGTTTGTGGTGCTTCTGCATACGCTCGTGAAATTGACTTTAAGAAATTTCGTGAAATTGCAGATGCAGTTGGAGCAATTCTTTTTGCTGACATTGCACATATCGCTGGTTTAGTAGCAGCTGGTGAACACCCTTCACCATTTCCCTATGCTGATGTAGTAACGACTACAACACATAAAACACTTGCTGGTCCTCGTGGTGGCATGATTATGACAAATGATGAAGAGATTGCAAAGAAAATGAACTCTGCAATCTTTCCTGCACTTCAAGGTGGACCTTTAGTTCACGTTATTGCAGCAAAAGCAGTTGGGTTTAAATACAACTTATCTCCAGAATGGAAAGACTATGCAAAGCAAGTAAAAGCAAATGCTAAAATACTTGGTGAAGTAATGGTTAAACGTGGTTATGACGTTGTTTCAGGTGGAACAGACAACCACCTCATTCTTGTTTCATTTGTAGGAACAGATATTTCGGGAAAAGAAGCTGATGCTGCTCTTGGAAATGCTGGTATTACTATTAATAAAAATACAGTTCCAGGTGAGACGAGAAGTCCATTTGTAACTTCAGGTATTAGAGTTGGAAGCCCTGCTTTAACATCACGTGGTATGAAAGAAAAAGAATTTGAAATTATCGGAAATAAAATGGCAGACGTTTTGGACGATATAACAAATACAGATCTTCAAGCGAAAATAAAAGAAGAACTCAAAGCTTTAGCACAAAATTTTGTAATTTACAACCAATCAACATATTAAAAAGGCAACTGTATGACAGCAATGGATTTAAAACTTATTAAAATGGTGAGTGATCACTACTGGGTTAAAAAAGCTACAGTAGTGGATAAAATAAGCTTTAAAGGACGTACTTTTTACAACAAGTTTGAAAAAGTTAATGCACCTTTAACGCAAACAATTATAAACCAGCATAGTAAAGGTGAAATCACTGTTGCACATTCTATAGTAAATAAGCATACAAAAGTTGAAAATATAGTGATTGACTACAACGGTAGAGATCCTGAGCGTTTTTACCATAAAGCACAACTTCTTCTTCGTGAAGAAGGGTATATAAATTTTACCGCTTACAAAACAAAAACAGAAGGTCATCTTCATGTTTACATTCATAAAGGGCATACAACACTTCAAGAAGCTATACAACTTGGAAAAATGTTAAGTATGAAACTCGCTGCAAAGCAACCTAAACAATGGCGAATGTTTCCAAACTCTGATATGCCAGATGCGTACAATATATTAACACTTCCTTATGAAGTTTATGCAAAAGAAAGAGGAGCTTCTTGGTCTAAGCATATGTGATGCTAGTCAAGGTCGATGTCCAAAGGACCGACCGCGAAGAACGAATATTTCTAAACCAAAGAAGAATAAACCAAAAAAAAAGGTCCAAAGATGCAAGAAAGCAATGAATTAAATGACATTATTTTAAACAAAGGTAGTGCAACAAATAATAACAAAAAAATAATTTTAGCTGTAGCTACTCTCGGCGTTATACTTATCATAGTAATTATGCTTATGAGTAGCCTTACGTCCAATGGAACAAGTAACTTACCTCAAACTCCCATTCCTCCTCAGCCTCAAACACAAGATTCACAACTCATAGAAGAAGAATCTCTTTTTGAAGAAGTTGAAGTCCTTGAAGAAGATGATGCTGTAAATGAGAATCTTGATGCAATCGCAAAAAGGCTTAAAGAAGAAAGCTTAGAAGAAGAGCTTATTATTCAATCAGCTCCGACTCCGGTCGTTTCAAAACCTACACCAAGACCTGTAGTTAAACAAAGACCTAAGCCTATAGTTAAAAAGCCCGTTACGAGAAAACCTGTAGTACCTAGTTCTTCTGGCGTAAACTATTATATTCAAGTTGGTTCATTTTCTAAATATGCACCAAATAAGAAGTTTTTAGCAAATATTACAAGACTCGGTTATACATATGAGTTTCATAAAGTTACTCGTAATTCTAAAGTACTCAACAAAGTTCTTGTCGGTCCATTTAAGTCTTCTTCAAAAGCAAAAGATGCTAAACGTGTACTTCGTGCTAAAGTTGAGCCAGGTGCTTTTTTAATTAAAATGTAATTATTAAGGTATTTATTTGATATATTCTAAACAATTTACACTCGATCAACTCGCACCTATTGCCGTTTACTCTAAACTTAAAAACACTTTCAAAGATGAAATCACTTATCTTTTTGAAAGTGCTGGACAAAGTGATGGTAACTATAGTTTTATATGTATCGGAGCAAGAGAAAGGCTGCAATATATAAATGATAAAACGATTTACACAGACCAAACGAATAAAGCAACGAGCAAAGAAGAAAATCCTTTTACTTTTTTAAAAAACTACTACAAAAAGAAAGATACAAAAGAATATAAAGCAGCATGTAAAAAGCTAAAAATAGGCTATGTTGATGGTTTTATAGGCTATATTGGTTACGACATGGTAAAAGTTTTTGAACCTAAACTTGGTACAAGTATGGACAACCTTGATGACGAACTTAACACTCCAGATTTAGACTTAATACTTCCAAAAATGATTTTAGTTTATTCTCATAAAAATCATCAAATCACTTTAGTAAGTACTTTAGAAGAATATTCCAAGAAATTTCAAGCTATTCATGATGACTTAAAAGGTTCGTATACCTACCAACATAGAGTAAGAAATATTGGTAAAGACAAGGGAAGATTTACACACTCAAAAGAAAAATTCTTTGCTATGATAGACAAGTCAAAAGAAATGATACGCTCGGGAGATGTTTTTCAAATTTTAATGACAAACCGCTTCACTAGAAATATTAAAGTAGACCCTTTTAGTTTTTATAGAATCTTAAGAACAAAAAATCCTTCTCCTTATATGTTTTTACTTGAATATGAAGACTTTAATATCGTTGGCTCATCTCCTGAGGTTATGGTTCGATTAACAGATGGGGAACTTCTTTTACGTCCAATAGCCGGAACAAGAAAACGTGGTGAAACAAAAGAGTTAGACAAGGCTCTTGAACTTGACTTACTTGATGACCCAAAAGAGTTAGCTGAACATTTAATGTTAATCGACTTAGGCCGGAATGATATCGGTCGCGTTGCAAAAACAGGAACTGTAAAAGTTGAAGATATGATGCACATTGAGAGATTCTCACATGTAATGCATATAGTTTCAGATGTTGTCGCAGAACTTGCAGATGACAAAGATATGTTCGACCTCTTTATGGCAACATTTACAGCAGGGACAATGACAGGTGCTCCTAAAATACGAGCGATGGAACTTATAGCTGAGTACGAAGGTATAAAGCGTGGTTTTTATAGTGGGAGTATCGGTTACTTTGGTTTTGATGGAAACATGGACAGTGCAATTACAATACGAACAGCGATGGTAAAAGAAGACAAAGTTATTCTTCAAGCTGGTGCTGGAATCGTTGCAGACAGCGTAAAAGAATCAGAGTACCAAGAAGTTGTAAGTAAACTCGGTGCTCTAATGCACTCTTTAGAGGACTTAGATTAAATGGAGCATCGTAAACTTTTTGCAATTTTTGGAGATCCTGTTGCACATTCACGCTCTCCTCTTATGCACAATACTGTTTTTAAAAATTTAAAGTATCCTGCTTCATATACTCGAGTCCATCTCAAAGATGGAACGAAGCTTCGTGAGACATTTTTTAGCCTTTGTTTAGATGGTGCAAATATAACAGTACCCCACAAGGAAGCAGCCTATAAGGCATGCGATGAAATTAGAGGTTTTGCAAAAAATATAGGTGTTGTAAATACCATAGTAAATGAACATGGAAAACTTGTTGGTTATAACACAGATGCTGATGGTTTTATGTTTGCTATAAAAGAATTTAAAAAAGTAAAAAAAATCCTTGTTTTAGGTGCAGGGGGGACAGCCAAAGCACTTTGTACACGGTTTTTGCAAGATGACATTAAAGTAATTGTTTTAAATAGAAGTGAAGGACGACTCCCCTACTTTGAAAAACTAGGCTGTGAATGCTACACTTGGAATGATTTTATAGAAGAAAAATACGACCTTATAGTAAACACAACAAGTGCTGGACTTAAAGATGAAAATTTACCAGCTCCACAAAAAATTATAAACACAGTTTTAAATAATACAAAATTTGTAGCTGATGCAATTTATGGGAAACTTACTCCATTTTTAAAACTAGCACAAGAAAAAAATATTACTTTTAAAGATGGTGCAGATATGCTTTTAGGACAAGGTGTTTTAGCAAATCAACTTTTTGTAAATAATGAACTTAAAAAAGAAGATATAAATACTTTTATGAAAAAAAAGCTTTCAAATCTAATTTATCCCTTTTTAGAATTGTGTAATCAAAAACTTACAGCTTTTAGCAAATATTCAACTCTTCTTACTATAGCTTACCGTAGTTATATGTAGCTCCTTTTTGAACAATTTATTTATCATTAAAAATCAAGAGGACTTATGATTTTACTCTTATTCATTTCAGCAACTACGTGGGTATAGACCATTGTAGTTTCAACTGACTTATGACCTAGTAGCTCTTGAATGCTTCTTAAGTCTATTCCAGCTTGAAGTAGATGCGTAGCATATGAATGTCTAAATATATGTGAAGTTACCCGTTTATTTAAATTTATTTTTTGTGAAGCTTGCTTTATATTTCTTCCAAGTGTTTTAGGATGG
>NZ_JAEMVA010000045.1 GCF_029215955.1 Sulfurimonas sp. SAG-AH-194-I05 | reverse complement strand
CTATGCCAGATTACAGACCTAAATATCCAAAAATTGATGTTAAAGCTGAAATTAACCCAAATCACCCGAATCTTACAATTTTAGATAATAAAATTGATGCGGCTGTTTTTGTTGGTGTTCACTGTCACTACGCAAATCTTACACTTAGAATGATTCGTGCTGGTACTAGCTGTTATACAATTGCTTTATGTGCTTATATGGGACATGAAGAGGCTATGGCTTCAATCAGAGATTTACATGCATCTAACATTGTTAGATTCAAAGAAATTGTTATTGAAGAAAGAAATAGACTAGGAATTGAGTGGACAACTACTCTCCCACCTGAAAATCCATCTTTAGAAAAAGAAGATCATGGTACATTATCACCTGCAGATTATGGAGAGTATAGAAGTCTCATCATGTCTAAAAAAGGTGAACACGTTACTGAAACTGAATAAAGGAGAAAATAGATGAGTCCAAATAAAAGACCTGTTTTAAACAAAAAAGAAGTAGAGATGAACTACCTGTTAAAGGAAGCTCCACGTGAGCAACACTTTATTACAGGTGCTCAAGCAATGTCAGAAGCTGTTAAAAGAGCTAATGTTGATATGGCAATTGCATATCCAATTACACCACAGTCTGAGGTAATGCACCTTGTTGGTGATGTATTTGCACAAGGTCACATTAAAGAGTATTACAGAGCTGAAGAAGAACTTGGAACAATGTCTGCAATCGCAGGTGCTGCAAGAGCGGGTATCCGTCTTTTTACAGCAACATCTGGACCAGGACTTATTCGTGGACTAGAAGCAATTGTTTCATGGCCTGGGCATAGAGTTCCAGCAGTTCTAGGAATTCTAACGCGTGTTATTAATGCACCTTTATCAATTCAACCTGATAATCTTGAAATGGCTTATATGTTATATTCAGGTGCAGTTATGTTACATGCTGAAAATCAGCAAGATACATTTGACTTTACACTTGCAGCATTTGCTATTACTGAAAAAGTTGATGTTTATATTCCAGTTGCTGTTGCTACAGAAGGTTTCTTCGTAACACATGCAAAAGGTTATGTTGATATGATGTCAGAAGATTTAGTTTATAAACCTTTTGATCCTGTTGCTGCACCAGTTCCTGCTATGGATAATGAAACTCCACCAGCAAGAATCCAACGTGATGCGCCAGTTCAAAAGTCAAACTTTATGAGTTATTTAATTCACTCAGTATGGCAACAAGAAATCTGGGACTCAAATAGCCGTGCTATGAAGTATATCTATGAGTACCTTGGTGGACCGATTGAAGTTCAAAACCCTGAATCTGATATATTTGTTGTTGCATCTGGTTGTGCTGCTGCACAAGCAAGAGAAGCGCATAGATATGCTCAAGAAGAAGGTTTATCTGTTGGTTTAATCAAAGTTAAAGCAATTAGACCATTCCCTAAAAAGGAAATCAACGAAGTAGTTAAAAATGCTAAGGCGCTTATCGTACCTGAGCACAATATTGTTGGTTGGTTAAGTACAGAGATTAAAGCATGTATCCCTAATGGTGGTATTGTTGTTGATGGTCCAAGAGTATACGGTGGTATGACACTTCCAGTAGAATTAATTATGTATGAAATTTATGAAGCGCTCGGTATTGAGCACAACATGAAATTATAAAAATAAGGAGATAACATGAGTTTAAAATATATCACTCCAGCTGAGCGATTCAAAAGATACCTACCAAAAGATTATGTAGAATTAGTTGATTTCGGTCCTTTTGGAAAAACACAAGACGAAGCAGGTCCAGGTAATATGGGTCAGTTTAAAGAGTTAGTTGAAGAGCACCCGATGTGTTCTGGTTGTTGGATGGCTTATTATATTAGATTAATATTCGCTTCACTTCCTTGTCCTGAAGAAACTGTAACATTAGGTACAGCTGGTTGTGGTCGTCTTGCGATTTCTCAAGCTGCTGTTCCTTTTATTTATGGTAACTACGGAGATCAAAATGCAATGGCTTCTGGTCTTACTCGTGCATTTAGATTACGTTTCCCTGATAAGCAAAAAGATGTTATTACTATTGCCGGTGACGGTGGTACTATGGATATCGGTTTCTCAATGACTATGCATTCATGGATTCGTGGTGAAAAATTCACTACAATCATGCTTGATAATGAAGTTTATGGAAATACTGGTGGTCAATCATCTGGTATGTCACCAAAAGGTGCTGTACTTAAAATGGCTCCAATGGGTAAAGACTTCGAAAAAATGCCTGCAACAAAATTAGCACAAGCTGCTGGTTGTGTTTATACAGTAAGAATGTCTCCTACAAACATCAAAAAAGCGGCTAAGATTATTAGACGTGCAATTTTTGTAGCGCGTGAAGTTGGACCAACATTTATTCAAGCATACACTTCATGTAATATTGAGTATTCAATTCCTACTGAAGAAGTATTCCAAGATGCAAAAGATCAAGAAAAAGATCGTTTTCAATTCGAAGAGTATATGACTGATGAAGCTAAAGAAGTAATCGAGAGAGTAGAAGCTGAAGAAAAAGCAGCATCTAAATCAAGAAAAGCTGCAAAAAAAGCTGCAGCAGCAGAGGCGGTATAGTATGGCTGAGAAAAAAAGATATAACATGAGAATTTCTGGGCTAGGTGGGCAAGGTGTTGTTACAACAGCTCACATTCTTGGTTCATGTTTAGATAATGCAGGTAAATACGCATCTCTTGTACCATTTTTTGGTTCTGAGAAAAGAATGGCACCAGTTGAAGCTTACGTAAGAGCTTCTACGCATCCAATCTACGAAGTGGGTGAAGTAATTTATCCAGATATTATTATGATCTACCATGGACAAGTTGTTACACATGGTAAATCATATACTATGCCTTTTTATACTGGTCTTAAGCCAAATGCATTAATTATTATTAATACTGATAAAGATGTTCTTTCAGAAGAAGATTGTAAGGTTCTTAGTGACTTAAAAGCAACTGTTGTTCAATTTGATGCAACAGAATTAGCGCTTAAAATTGCTGGTACTGAACTTGCAACAAATATGGCAATGATGGGTATGCTTCTTGGTCTTACAGAACTTGTAACTACTGAGCATATTGAAAAAGCTGTTAGAGAAAGATTCCTTGGAAACTCATTTGTTGCTTCTGGTGGTACTGCTGCTCTCGATTCAGCTATTGAGAAAAAATTCAAGAAAAAAGAGCAATTACTTGCTGCTAACATGGAAGTAATTAATAAAACTTTTGAAATGGCAGATTCTGTAGATATTACTGGCGATGAGTTAATCGTTAGACTTAAAGTATAAAGGAAGAGGTGAAATATGTATTACGTAGCAAAAGTTAATTCAGATCAGTGTGCTGATTATAAGTGTACTACTTGTACTTTATATTGTCCAGAAGCGAATACGCTTATGTTCGATACAGTAAACAATACGTCTTGGGTAGATGAAGATAGATGTAAAGGGTGTGCATTATGTGTATACGTTTGTACTGATATGCTTGATAGAAACTGTATTACTATGGTAATGTCAGGTCAAGAAGGGTAAGTACCCAACCTACTAAAAGTTACCTTTTTTGGTGACTTTTTTTGATGATGCCTTTTGGCATTGTCAATGCTTTCATTCAAACCTCTTTATTTTTACACCTCAAATACTTAAATAAATCAAATAGCCAATCTCTTAAAAAGTTACTTTTAGACAATAATGGTAAAATTCGTTATTAAAATAAAAGGATTGTAGTGAAAGTTACAGTAAAAAAAATAGATGATATAAATTTTATTATGAGTGGTGTTGTTGCTAACAACGTTATTAGCGATAAAGTAACTGCACTTAAAGCGCAAGCTGCTAAAGAAGTACAAGATGAAGAAGCAAAGGAAAAAAACTTTGATGAAGAAGCATCTGGACAAGTATTTAAAGATTTTATAGATGCTGGAATTAAAGAAGCAAGTATAGATGTTGAGAGTATTTTAGGACAGCCTGGACTTATAAAATACGAACAACAAGATGAAGGAATTTTTTTCGAAGTGGCTTTATCAATTAGCCCTGAAATTAATGTAGATATTGATTATTCAGATATTATCCCAAAGTACACAAAGCCTAAAGCAGATTCTGAAGCGATAGAAGAAAAGTTAGCGGAATTTGCTCTCAAACAAGCTCCCTTTAAAACTATAGAAACTCCAAGAGCTGTTGTAAATGATGATGTAACTGTTATAGATTTTACTGGATATATTGATGGTAAAGTTTTTGAAGGTGGTACTGCTGAAAAATTTAACCTAAAAATCGGTTCTGACTCTTTTATTCCTGGATTTGAAGAGCAAATTATAGGAATGGAATATAATGAAGTAAAAGATATTGTAGTACGCTTTCCAAAAGAGTATCAAGCAGCAGATTTAGCAGGAAAAGAAGCGAAGTTTGTTGTGAAGTTACATGAAATTCAAGAACAAAAAGCTGAAACTCCAGATGACACTTTTGCAAAAGGAATTTTGAGTGATCCTACTGCGACTCTTGCTACATTAAAAGAAAAATTTGCAGACCAAATAACATCAGAAGAACTTTCACAACTTTATATGCGTGATCTTAAGCCAAAGATTATTGAGGGTTTACTTGGGAAATTTGATTTTACTTTACCAAATAACATAGTAGAACAAGAAATAGATGCTAAAGTACGTGAAAAAACGAAGGCCTTTACAGAAGAAGAACATAAACCATATGTAGAGAACAAAGAAAAATTTGCAGAGCTTAGAGAATCGGTACGTGATGAAGCAAGAGATAGTATTAAAAAAACTATGATTGTTGAAGCATTAGCAAAAAAAGAAGGTGTTGTAGTTCATGACCAAGAGGTTCAAGCAGCGCTTAGTTACCAAGCAATGGTGACTGGTCAAGATGCACAAGAGTTAGTAAAGTATTATGAAGAAAATAATTTAATGACTTCTGCAAAAATGGGATTGACCGAAGATAAGCTTTTTGGACAAATGCTTGGTTTTAACAACTAAAGTAGGCTTTGAAAAAGATGAATATAATAGATGATGCTACTGTTGCAAAAATTTGGAATTGGGCAGATGAAAATAATATTTCGGATGTAACAAAAGTAGAACATATTTCTTACGTAAGTGGTAGTTATTTACGAGGGCTACCACGAGATAAAGAAAAATTACTTCGTATGACGCGTCTTAATCTTTTAGGTTCTCAACTTACGCATTTGTCATCTGAAATATGTAAATTAACGCATTTAAAAAAGCTCTATCTTTTAGATAATAGACTTACGAGTTTACCTAAAGAAATTGGAAACTTGATTCATTTAGAAGAACTTTACATTTCTGGGAATCAGCTAACTGAACTACCAAAAGAGATAGGAGCTTTGAAAAATTTAAAGCTTCTTCTTCTTCAGGAAAATAAACTTACAAGTATTCCAAAAGAGATTACAGGACTTCAAAACTTAACAACTTTAGAACTAGGCGGTAATAATCTTAGTACTTTACCAAAAGAGATAGGCGATTTAAAAAACTTAAAGAAACTAACTTTATGGAAAAACAAACTTACCCAACTACCAAAAGAACTTCATACGCTTGAGAACTTAGAAGAGTTTGATTGTATTTATAATAAACTAGAGTTAACACAAGAAGATATAGCATGGTTAGAGAGTTTAATAAATACAGCATGTGAAGTGAGCGTTTAAAGAAGCGCTTTAATCCATTATATAATTGAGAAGATTTTATGCATACAAAGCGAATTTTTATAACAGCAACAAACACAGATATTGGTAAAACATATACAACAAAACTACTTTTAAAAGAACTCTCCTCTCGTGGTATCCGAGTAGGTGTAATAAAACCAATTGAGACAGGCGTGAAAGATTCTTTAGCGCTTGATGGTGCAGAACTCCTAGCATGTGTAAAAGAATGCAATAAAGAGTTTAAGGATATTAAAGTTGCAGACATTGTGCCTATTATGTATACTTTACCAGCCGCACCATTCGTTGCATCAAACAACACCCCTTTAGATTTTAAAAAATTAGATAAAGCCATAGAAAAGCTAGAAAAATTATGTGATGTACTCATTATAGAGGGTGCAGGTGGATTATATGTCCCCCTAGACCGTCATACTATGATGATAGACTTAATAACATACTTTAAGGCAACGGCATTACTTGTGACGCATTGTGCACTTGGATGTATAAATGATACCCTTTTAAGTTCAAAAGCCTTGCTCGATAAAAAAATCCCACATGCAATAGCTTTTAATTGTAGAAAAAAAGACTTTAGTTTCACAGATATCTCAGCCCCTTATTTTACGAAAATTGGTTTTGAAGTTTTAAAAGTAGATGAAAATATTGACACAATTTGTGATGTCTTGTATAATCCATAAATTACTTAAAGGAAATGAATGCAACATTTAACTCGAACTGATGATTTTAGTAAAGAAGAGATAAATGCGATTTTAGCAGATGCTAAAAAGTTTAGCGATGGGGTATTTCATAGAATTCTTCAAGATAAGCTCATTATTACACTTTTTTTTGAAAACTCAACACGTACAAAAAGCTCATTTGAAATAGCCGCAAAAAGGCTAGGTGCAGAAATAGTGCACTTAGATGTAGCACAAAGCTCGACGAAGAAAGGTGAAACGCTTGTTGATACTGCTATGAACCTTGATGCAATGGGTCCACATGCGATTATAGTACGTCATAAAAACTCAGGTGTTCCTAAAATACTTTCAGACAATACAAAAGCTTCTATAATAAATGCAGGCGATGGAGCACATGCTCATCCAACCCAAGCACTCCTTGACTTATATACTTTACAAGAGAACTTTGGTGATGTAAGGGGCAAAAAAATCGCAATAGTTGGTGATATTAAAAACTCCCGTGTAGCTAACTCAAACATAGAACTTTTAACACGTTTTGGAATGGAAGTTATTTTAGTAGCTCCTCCACATTTTTTGCCAAAAACAAGCTTAAGAACAACACATTTCTTAAAAGAAATCATAGATGAAGTAGATGCTATTATGAGCTTAAGAACACAAACTGAGAGACACTCATCGCAGAGTTATGCATCATTAAAAGACTATGCGAGTGATTTTTGTATTACAGAAGAACTTGTGGGTGAGAGAGATATTATACTTCTTCATCCTGGACCAGTGCATAGAAATATAGACATTACAGATGGGCTTTTAGCAGACAAAAGGTGTAAAGTTCTCGAGCAAGTGGCGAATGGTGTTTTTATTCGTATGGCGGTTTTAAAAAAACTGATACATGACGTTTAGTGATATTAACCTTCTTGGAAAGAAAAGAAAACCTTTTCTTTTCATAAGTGATTTTAAGGCACAAAATGTAAAAGTTATTTTTCTTGAAGACTTAGAAAAGGAAAATATAGCTTATGAGATGGAGTCTCAAAGTAAAAATCAAAATCTTCAAGAACGCTTCGATAAAACACCCCAGTCATTTGAAAAATATAAAGAAAAATTTGACTTTGTTATAGAAAAAATTAAAGCTGGTGAAACCTACTTACTCAACCTTACACAAGAAACACCCATACAATTAAACGTAACTTTACGTGAAATGTATACACATGCTAACGCACGTTATAAGTTACGTTACAAAGATGAATTTATATGCTTTTCTCCTGAACGATTCATAAATATAGAAAATAATATAATCAATACATACCCCATGAAAGGGACAATCGACGCTTCGATTCCCAATGCAAAGGAAAGTATTTTAAAAGATGAAAAAGAGATGGCTGAGCATGTGATGGTTGTTGACTTGTTACGAAATGACCTATCTATAAAAGCGAGTAATGTGAAAGTTGAGTCTTTTCGCTATATAACAGAAATAGAAGCGGGGGAGAAGAGGCTTTTACAAGTGAGTTCACATGTAAGTGGAACGCTTAAAAGTTCTTGGCATGAGGAGTTAGGCGATATTTTAGAATCTCTTTTGCCTGCTGGAAGTATTAGTGGTGCACCAAAAAAGTCTACTCTTGGAATTATACAAGAGATAGAAGGGTATGAAAGAAAATACTTTACCGGTGTCTTTGGTGTGTATGATGGGAAAACTTTTGATAGTGCTGTTATGATTCGTTTTATTGAAAAAAAAGGCGAGGGCTATGTTTATAAAAGCGGTGGCGGTATTACAGTTGAGAGTGATGCACAAAAAGAATACGATGAATTAGTAGATAAAATTTACTTACCATAAATGTTACTTGTACTTCTTCCCTTTAATTATATTTTACTACTTCTTTTTTTGGAGGAGCATTATATTTTGTACTTCCTCTTACTCGCTTTTTTTACTTTTGTGTATTTTAAAAGATATGAAAAGTATACGCAAAGCTATGTAGTTAGCTCCATTAGTATTTTACTTTTGAGTAGTGCGTTATTTGAATACTTTGATGCTCTATTATTTTCTTTTTATCTTTATTTTAATCAAGATACTTTGTATCGATTTATAGGTGGAGAAGTTAGCTATATTTTATCGGTACTTCATTCGATTGTTTTATTTTGGGGTACAATAAGAAAAAAGAATACTAGGAAAGTATATGTATAGAGAAGAATTAAAGTTTTCGTTATGGGCAGATTTTATTGAAAGAGACTATTTAGATAATGAATTTAAAGACCTAATAAATAATGGCACAATAAATGGTGCAACTTCAAACCCAGCGATTTTTAAAAATGCAATTTTACATTCTCCTGCATACAAAGATCAACTCTCTGCATTAACACATTTACGTTCAAAAGAAAAGTATGAAGCACTTGCAATATTTGATATAACAAAGGCAGCTGATATTTTAAAGCCTTTACATGAAAAAGGGGATGATGGATATGTAAGTATTGAAGTGGATCCCTTTTTGTGTGATGATGCTCAAGCTACTATAGAAGAAGGTAAACGTCTCTTTGAGACAATAGGGCGTAAAAACGTAATGATAAAAGTACCAGCTACAGCGGCTGGTTATATCGCAATGCAAGAGTTAGTAGCATGTGGAATACCTGTGAATGCGACACTCATTTTTAAAAAAGAACAAGCTGTGTCTTGTGCAAAAGCTTTTGCTGAGGGTGTCGCAAAAAATGGAGAGAAAGTTGATACTGTAATTAGTATATTTGTCAGTCGTATTGACCGAGCTATAGATGCACAACTCAAAGAAAATAATATTGAAGTAGCTCTGAGTGGTATTTATAATACAGCAGATATTTATAATACTATACAAGCCTTAAATGTTTTAGGATGTCGTGCACTTTTTGCAAGTACAGGCGTGAAAGATGATTCCCTCCCTGCGCATTATTATATAGATGCATTACTAGCGTATAACTCAGTCAATACTGCACCCATAGATACAATAAAAGCATTTGATGCAAATGGCACAAAGAAAAAATCTTTGCCCATTACGCAAGAAGTAATTCAAGCACATTTCCAAAAAATAGCCTCTATAGGAATTAACTTAGATGAGGTTTTAGACAAGCAAATTCAAGATGGTTTAGTGGCTTTTGAAAATGCTTTTAGTGATATTTTAAAGGAACTCTAAATGGCAAATGGTGCAGAGGAACTCTCTAAAGTACGAAAATATCTTATGTTTATGCTTGAAAATAAGGGAAGTGACTTGCATATAAAAGCGGGTTCTGTTTTTCGAGCACGTATACAAGGTAGTATTACAAAACTAGGGAAAGAAATTTTTGAACCAGAAGAAGCTGATGCATTTGCAAAAGAAATTCTTGGTGAAAGATATGCAGATTTTGTTGCAAGTAAAGAATTAGATATGGTGTATCCATTTGATGAAAATACACGATTTCGTGTAAATATGTTTTATCAAATGAATGGTATATCTGCGGTATTTCGTGTTATTCCTATCGAAATTCCACATTTAAAAGATTTAAACCTACCTGAGGTAATTGCAAGTTTTGCTAAAAAAGAAAGAGGCTTAGTTCTTGTTACTGGAGTGACGGGGAGTGGTAAGTCAACGACACTGGCAGCACTTGTGAGAGAAATTAATGAGACAACAAACAAGCACATTATAACTATTGAAGATCCTATTGAGTTTGTGCATCAAGATGCGAACTGCATTGTTAATCAACGTTCAGTTGGACAAGATACCCTTTCTTTTTCTGCCGCATTAAAGTCTGCTTTGCGTGAAGACCCAGACATAATTTTAGTTGGTGAAATGCGTGATATGGAAACGATAAATCTAGCCTTGCATGCAGCAGATACAGGACATTTAGTTTTATCTACGCTCCACACCATTGATGTGAAGGAGACGATTAACCGTATTATCGCTACTTTTCCTACGAATGAGCAAAATCGTGTTCGTCTTTCTTTAGCTGGGGTTATTGAGGGTATTATCTCACAAAGACTGGTTAAGACACTTGATGGTGGACGACGTGCTGCTATGGAGATTTTAATTCGAACACCTATGGTTGAAAAACTTATTATGGAAAACGAAGACTATAGAATTAAAGATGCTATTGAAGCTGGAAAACCAATATATAAATCACAAAGTTTTGACCAGTCTCTTTTAGACTTGTATAATGAAGGTGTAATTTCTAAAGATGAAGCAAAGAAAAATGCGACAAGTGCATCTGATCTTGAGCTCAAAATGAGTGGTTTAACGAGTATGAGCGATAGAGGCTCAGAGAGTGAAGAAAAACAAGAGATGAAACCCAAAGATGAAGATATTTTTGAATTAAAATAAGGAAATAAACTTTTCTTAACAGTTATTTAAAGATTAAAAGGTATAATTGCGTCTATTTTATTTAAGGAATTAATATGTTAGAAGGTATAGTTAGAGAGAGTATTGGAAAAAAAGCTGTTAAAGCTTACAGAAAAGATGGTTATCTAATTGCGAATATTTATGGAAAAGGTCTTGAAAATATCAATGCAGCCTTTAAAATGAATGAGTACATCCGTACAGTTCGTAATAAAGAAACTATAGCATTCCCAGTGAATGTTGGTGGTAAAGAGTTGAGCGTAGTTGTTCAGTCTTATGAGTCACAAGCAGTTACAGGTAAACTTTTACATGTTGATTTAATGGTTGCACAAGCGGGTGTTGAAACTACATTTAATGTTCCAGTTGCAACAGTTGGTGAAGCACTAGGTCTTAAAAATAAAGGTATTGTTCACTTTGCAAAACCACGTATTACAGTTAAATGTACACCTGAGAACCTGCCAAATACAATCGAAGTAGATGTAACTGAAATGGATACAGGAGCTTCTAAACTTGTTCGTGATTTAGCTGCAATCCCTAATGTTACAATTTTAGATAGTGATCGCGTAGCGGTTATTAGTATTATTAAAGCTAAATAGTACTATGCTTATAGTCGGACTAGGAAATCCTGGTTCGGAGTATGAAAATACTCGTCATAACATAGGCTTTATGCTTATTGACGAGCTTATTCGTAGAAAAAATGCACAAACACTTTCTTCATCTTCCTTTGAAGGAACTCTTTTTAAATTTCAGAATCATTTTTTATTAAAACCACTTACATTTATGAACTTATCTGGTAATTCTATTGCTAAGGTGAAAAAGTTTTATAAAGTAGAGGACGTTGTTGTAATACATGATGATTTAGACTTGCCTTTTGGAACTTTACGTTTTAAACATGGTGGTGGACATGGTGGGCATAATGGCTTGCGTTCAACAGATGAGAAAATATCTAAAGAATACACGCGTGTTCGTATGGGGATAGGGAAGCCTGAACATAAAGGTGAAGTGGCTTCTTATGTTTTGTCTGCTTTTAATAAAGAAGAATCAGAGCACGTACCAGCATGGATAGAAAAAACATGTGAAGCAGTAGAGTTTTTACTCGAAAATTCTATGGAAAATACAAGTTCAAAGTATACTATTAAAAAATTTAAGTTACAATAAACACATGCTAGCCTTTAAATATATTTCTTTTCATTATCTTAAGTATTTTATTGTTATTTTAACTGCGCTTGTTCTTTTTCTTGTTGGATTTGATTATATGGGGAATGCAGAAGAACTCTCAGAATCTGCAAATATTTTACTCATTTACCTTGTATATAAAGTCTTCTTTGCTATTGATACACTTCTTCCTTTAGCACTTGTTTTTGCGATGATAACAACGAAAATACTTCTTATCCGATCCAATGCTCTTGTGTCTTTTTATTCTCTTGGGTATTCGAGAGTGGATGTTCTCAAACCTTTTGTCGTAGTTTCTTCTCTCATTATTATGTTGTTTATTTCTTTTCACAGTGTGCCTAGTTTTTCAAGAGCACAAGAATTTGCTTACAATATTCGTAAAAATGCAACGTATTTAAATCCTTCAAAAGATTTATTTTTTACACATAAAGATAAATTTATATATTTTTCAAGTTTGCATCCTTTAAAGAATCAGGCTTTTGACATTCGTGTATTTACTATGAAAGACAAGGTGTTAAAGCAAGTTCTTCTAGCGCATAAAGCAAGTTATATTGATGATTCTTGGTATATTGATAAGGCAGATATTATTATAAAACCTGATGATATGGGTTTTGATTCCACTGGGATTAGAGTGCATGAAGAAGAAGATTTAGAAATATTACATGGCTTTCGCCCTAAGGTTCTTGACCAAATTTATGAAGGAAAAGTAAACTTTACCATAGGTGATGCTATAGATGCCTTTATCTTATTGCATAATCAAAATGTAGATACGAGTACTATCCGTGGAGCATTGTATAAAATCTTTTTCTATCCATTTTTTGTACCGTGCATAGTTGTTATTATCTTTTTCTTTGTGCCAATGAGTGCACGTTTTGTAAATGTATCTTTGTTTAGTTTTGGAGCAATTTTATCTACTTTAATGATATGGGGAATTCTTTTTATACTTATAGAACTCTCAAACAACAAGACAATTCCATCAGAAATAGGGATAATTATACCTATTGGTATTTTACTTTCTATTGCCCTCAAAC
>NZ_JAEMVA010000044.1 GCF_029215955.1 Sulfurimonas sp. SAG-AH-194-I05 | reverse complement strand
TGTATGTTCATCGAAAAGAGGATGATGACTCATCATTGTGGACTGTATTTAACCGTATACAAGAGTCCATTATTAGAGGAGGAGTCAAAGGCTACAATAAACATACAGGTAGAGCTTTTACTTCAAAGCCTATCACTGCAATCGATACAAATCTAAAATTAAATAAGGAGCTATTCTCAACGGTGCAAACAATGGCAGACTTGAAATCTCCATCTTATCTAATGGCTGCATAAAATGAGCCTTGTTCTAATACTCACTACCGCTACTGCCATAGTCCTTGTGAGCAGACCAGCTTACTTCAAATATATTAATTACATCAAAAGGAAATACAAATGAAACTTGTAAATTACCAGCTACAAACACAAATAGAGTCGCTTTCATCAGAGAAGTCAACAGAGTTCTTCGCAGATTATATTCGCACTATTATTGAGGACAACTCGAAGCCTTATCATCAACGAGCTGATTATGTTGGCTTGTCGCTTAATGAACTGAAGTCCAAGATAGATTTTCTTGCTCAAGATATTCAAGAGCTACAGCAGTTGAAGAAAAAACTAACATCTGCCTTAGATATAGCTAAGGAAGTTACCGCTTCTGTGTTTGAAGATAATGGTGTGGATCGTATAGATGGGAACATTATCAGTTCTCTTACTCTCACGAAGCCATCTGTAAAAACTAAGACATCTCTTGTCGTTACAGATGCTAAAGCCGTAATGAGACTCGGGTATATCAAATATGAACCAGATATTGAAGAAATAACCTTAGCCATGAAAACTGTAAATGGTTTCAAAGAATTGGATGCGTTTGTATCAGTTTCTTCAGAAGACATCATTACACCTGCAAAGATTAAAATAAACACAAAACGATCAGCGATAAATACACAAGCTGATGAACTGCTCAACTTAGTTGAAGCAGCAGCATAAAAAGGAGTATATTATGTTTTTCAACGATAGACAACAAAAGCTTTTAAGCTATCCTCTGGATGGTTCAAGAGTGAAAACACTAGAGAAAGCAGGGAGAAAGTTCTCTTATCTTCCTACTTTTGACATCATCAATACACTCAATCTTATCTTCGGTTACGATGGATGGGAGACACAAGTTAAAAGACTGGATATGATTAGCTCTACAACAAATCAGAACGGCAACTTCGTAGTAACATTTTCTGCCATAGTAAGACTCAAAGTTTGGGACACAGCACATAAGCATTATATAGTTCGTGAAGACAATGGTGTGTCTGTATCAGTGGCAAAGTCTCTAGGTGAAGCAATGGAAACTGCATCCAAAGCGAGTGTTTCTGATGGAATTAAACGCAGTGCCAAAAGCTTCGGAAATTCTCTGGGAAATCCATTGTACGACCCACAGCAGAGGGATGTAGACTACACTAATTCAAATCAAATTAGAGGAAGTCAACAACAGATGCAAGAGCCTCAACAAATTCAACATCAACCCCAAACAAATACTAATTATGATTTAGCTTCATTAGGTCTAGTTGTAGTTGAACAAAATGGAGAGCTGATCGTGACAGGTGGAGATACCTTTACCTATAAAGCTGAAATTAAAAATGCAGGCTACTTCTGGAATGGAAATTCCCGTAAATGGAGTAAGCCTATTAACTCTCAGGTTGCAGCATAATGAAACAGTTGCTTTTGTCCCATCAAGTAGAGATTCGTATTGCCTTCTACATTTGCATTGGTCTGCTTATCGCTTAGTTTATATCATTATACTTTTGTTGATGTGTATGCCTGTCTAGGATCATTCGGTGTCTTTGGGAATGCTCGTAAAAGTTCTTCTTCTTCAACCATAGGATTTAGTATATCTTTACGAATATAATCCTCAGTTCTATTGAGTAGTTCAGCTAAAACAGCTAATGTAAGATATTTCTCTACACATAAGTTCTTTACAATTGTTCTAAACTCAGTTTTAGGAAACCTCTTGCTATCAATTACTGGCTTCGCCATAGCATGTAAACTCTCCGTAAGCTCATCACTAAGGGAGCCAATGCTATCAAAAATCGGATAAGCTAGTCCATCAACTACATAACCCCCAGAGCTTACACCCATACCCCCAGAGCTAACCCATAGACCACCATATTTTACTGTCTCTCCATTATGAGTAACTACTTCATTGTTATGTGTTACTGTAGCCCCAAAAACATCATCTGGAGTAACAAGAGTTTGGTTTGGAAGAAAATAAACTGTTCCTTGTCCATAGCCATTTGAGGATAGCATACGATCCTGCACTAACTTATGTAAGGTCTGTGATAAATCATAATTATGAGTATCGCTAATCTCTTTGAGCCTTGCATGAGTAACTGTTTGTTCGCTGTATGCTGTAGCTAAGATTAGCCTAGCAGTATTATTTAAACTGTTAAATTGTTCTCCAAATAGCCTTTGCATCTCAACAATAATATCCTCTGAAATCAAATCTACCATTCGTAATTCAAAGAGTGTTTGATCATACGGTTCTAGCTTCTCATGTAAATATGGAGGTCTCCAGTGATTCGCTCCCCACCACTTAAATATATTTGGTATACCAGAACCTGCTCTTTCCCCAAGACCTATGAAATGAAACATCTGATGTAGTTTCTCATTCCTACAATCGTGTTCATATCCACTTACTGCCTGCTCAATAGAAATTCGCATTAGTCCAGGATTTCTAAATCCAAACATATCTGGTCTCTTCACTATTAAGACAGAAGCTTTACCGCTGTAGTCAGCATGTACAATAGTATTTACCAATGCTTCACGGAGTGCATCATGCACTGGTGTAGTATCTTGTCTCTGGTCTCCTTTGAGTTGAAAAGGAATTTTCAAATCAATTGTTAACTTACGAATGACACGAGTGTAAAAATCAAATAAGTTCCCAGACCATGTTCCATCTAAGCTAATGCGATCTATCCATCTAGCCTCAGTTTTAGCTTCAGCTCTTTCTTGATAGTCGAGCATATAATTTGGAAACTCTTCTTGTATACTCATAAGCTTTCCAAACATTAAAAGCCCCGCAATTGTCAAACCTTCTAGCCCTGTTTTACGGTCTTTTTTCCAAGCACCAATACTACGAAGAAATTCAATATCCTCATAACGATTTCGTTCATTACTTGCATCACGATTTATATAAATTTGTCTATATGAACGAAGTGTCTCTAAATCAACATCAGCCATAGTGAAATTTTCTAGTAGCTTATCATCTCTGCTATCTTCTAGTTGTTCAGCTAACATACGGCGAACAGTCTCTTTCGAGCATTTTACATCTGAACTATGTAATCTTTGGTAAGTCCATTCAATAGGGTTCGTTGTTCGATGAACAGGCTTCTCATATCGTGATGCTCTTGGGATAACTATCTTTATAATTTCTTTAGAATCTATTGTCAAAACTTGGACATTTTCATCCCGTAGTAAATTACAACTGATTATTTCAACATTAGCTACTGATGTCCATAGTTCATCTAAAACTTTCTGTATATTTTGAACTCCGACAACCTCAAAGGTATGGTCTTTATTCTCCTTAACTCCAAGCAGAAGAGTTCCCCCATTAGTGTTCGCAAAAGCACTGTAAGTTTCCCAAAAAGTTTTCCCTGGTAATCCACCTTTACCATCTCTTCCATTAGCTAGTTTACACTCTAATTCAACACTCTCACTTAGGTTCGCTATATCTTCTGCATTTTGAATCATCTTACTTACTCCACTCATCACTAAGCACTTCCGCTTGTTTCATCACCATATCTATCGCTTCCATCTGTTCATCAGGTGGATACTTAAATCGTCTAAGTATGATACGAATCATATTTCTCATCTTCGCTCTAACACTCTCCCTCTTCTGCCAATCCACACTAATGCTATTTCGTAGTTTATTCGTAAGTTCAAGAGCAATACTTTTTAGTATCTCATCACCCATCTCTTTCATCGCTGACTCATTCTCAGCAAGTGCGTCATAAAAAGCCAACTCATCAAAGTTTAGCCCTAAATCTTCACCATGCTTAGTCGCTGCTGCAAAATCTTTTGCCATCTGAATCAGCTCTTCTATAACCTTAGCTGTTTCTATCGCTCTATTGTGGTACTTCCCAAGTGTCGCTTGGAGTCTATCGCTAAACTTCTTCTCTTGAACGATGTTTGTTCTACTCTTCGCTTTTATCTCATCATTGAGTAGCTTCTCTAGGAGTTCTACTGCTAAGTTCTTATGCTTCATATTCGCAACATCTGCCAAGAACTCTGCAGATAATATTCCAATATTTGGCTTCTCTAATCCTACAAGTGAAAAGATATCTTCAATCCCATCAGAGATAAGAGCATTATCTATTATCTGCTTAATAACATTGTTCGGGTCCTTCTTACTCTTCACTGTTCGTCCAGCCTTTTGAATGATAGACTTCACTGCTTGGAAAAATGCTATCTCTTCTTTCTTCTCTTTAGCAGCATCGAGTGTCCCACACAGACTAAATGCCTTAGTCAATGCCAACACCTCATCTAAGTATCGTTTTTTTCCATCTTTTAGTCCAAGTATATGATTCGCAGCAGGTGCAAGGAGCATATGTGCCTTTGTCTCATACTCGCTATAATCAAATCCATGATACATATTACTCACAATATCTAGTCGTTTTAACATCTCTGCAAGTGCTTCTGCTGTATCAATAGTCCCCGTGCCTTTTCCACCCGCTCCAGTGTAAGTTTTCAGAGCAGCTTTAAGCTCATTTGCAATCCCAATATAATCAACAACAAGACCACCTTTTTTGTCTTTAAACACACGGTTCACTCTGGCTATGGCTTGCATAAGGTTATGAGACTTCATCGGTTTATCTATGTACATCGTGTGCATACTTGGTGCATCAAATCCAGTAAGCCACATATCTCGAACGATGACAAGTTTCAGCTCATCATTTTCATCTTTGATTCGTTTCTCTAATGCTTTTTTAGTCTGCTTGTTGTAGATATGCTGTTGTAGTTTTTCGCTATCACTAGCACTACCCGTCATGATAACTTTTATAGCTCCCTTAGTAGGATCTTCATCATGCCAATCAGGTCTAATCGCTACAATAGCATCATACAACTCAACTGCAATCTGACGACTCATCGCAACAATCATCCCTTTACCCTCAATAGCCGCTATCCTATCTTCGAAGTGTTCCACTAAGTCACGAGCAACTTGCTCTATCCTAGGCTTAGACCCAACAAGCTTTTCTAATGCACTCCACTTACTTTTGAACTTCTCAGCATCACTTGCTTCTTCATCTTCAACAAGTTCACCCACTTCCTCATCTATCTCTTTTAACACATCCGAATCTAAATCTAACTTCGCCAATCGACTCTCATAATAAATAGGCACAGTAGCACCATCAGCTACCGCATCTTCAATGTCATACACAGAAATGTACTCACCAAATACCGCACGAGTGTCTTTGTCTTCACTCTCAATAGGTGTTCCCGTAAACCCAATAAATGTAGCATTAGGAATAGCATCTCTAAGGTGTTGTGCATAGCCGTACTTGTAAGCTCCCGTCTCAGAGTTAAGCACCGCATCAAATCCATACTGACTTCGGTGTGCTTCATCAGCAATAACTACAATATTGCTTCTCTCACTCAATATAGGAAACTGACTTTCTGTTTTCTTCAAAGAGAACTTCTGTATAGTCGTAAATATAATCCCACCAGAGGGTTTGTTCTGTAGGGTCTCTCTCAAATCATCCACACTATCTATCTGTACCGGTTCTTGACCCAGTAACATCTTCGCACTTGAAAATGTTGCAAAAAGCTGACCGTCTAAGTCGTTTCTATCTGTTACTACCAAAAGTGTAGGGTTTTTCATCTCACTCTGTCTTGTTAATTTCCCTGCAAAACAAGCCATAGAGATAGACTTTCCACTTCCTTGAGTATGCCAAACAACACCCCCGCGTTTGCTTCCACTGATAGATGCTTGCATAACAGAGTCTACAGCAGCTCTTACCGCATGAAACTGATAATACCCTGCTATCTTTTTAATGATATTCTTTCCATCATCCTCAAACAGAACAAAGCTTTGTATGTAGTCTAGTAGATGTTCTTTCTCGAAGAAACCTTTTATGAGTGTGTCTAGTTCATACTCTAAGAGTGGTTTATCGTTTTCGTCCTTGATAGTTCTCCACTGCATATATCGCTCATCAGTAGCAGTAAGGGAGCCAACACGGGCATTGATACCATCACTGATAACCAAAGCTTCATTGTAAACAAAGAGGTCTTCTATCTCATCCTTATAAGTTCGTAGTTGGTTGTAGGCTTTAAATATATCTGCATTTTCATCAGCAGGATTTTTTAGCTCTATGACAGAGATAGGAAGTCCATTTATGAACACTACCAAGTCAGGTCTGCGATTGCCTTTTGTGCCTTTTATGGTGAATTGATTTACAACTAAGAAGTCATTGTTCTCTATGTTGTGAAAATCTACGATCTTAACAACTTCACCTTTTGTTTCATCTGCTACTTTAACATCTACAGAGATACCTTGTAAAAGTTGTATCTGAAAAGCACGGTTGTTTTGGATGAGGCTAGTGTGTTGTGGCTTTTGTAGAATATGGAGAGCTTCATCTATGGCAGAAGCTGGAAGTGTTGGGTTGAGTTTAGTTAGGGCTACATGTAAGCGTTTAGAAAGTAACACTTCTTGATAGTTTTCTCTTTGTGGATCATCACTATCTGGAGCAATGTCGTAACCGCATAAGTAGTCATATCCTAACTCTTTAAACCACTCTATCGCTAACTGTTCTACTTGGTCTTCGTTAATCATTATTCAGTCCTAATATATGTTATAAATAACTTGTTCATATCTTTTCAGCTCGTCATCAGGTACAATATGAGGCAATACTGTCTCGTCTGTTAATATCTTTTTCCAAACAATATTACTTACTGTATATGGCCATTCCATCATGCTACCATTACCACCTGCTTGTTCCATTATTCCTTTTGATACCAAGGACTTTGCTGTACCATGGGTAACTGGTAAAGATAAACTTTGTTGTTTCTTTCGTTTACAGTACAACAAAAGCAAAGATTCTTCACGAGATAAACTGCTTAGATATTCTATGACCTTTTGCTCATATTTATATTGATGATATATATTTTGTATCCAAGGTAATAGTTGAATTAGAAAGAATATAGCTGAAATTAAAGTTATTATTCCTATCCAGCCTTTGTAGTCATTCCTGAACAATTCTAATCCAAAAGTAGTTAAAAATTCTTCTGTACCAAAGAGCAATATACTTCCAAGTAACACTATTCCAAACAGTGTTCTAGGTTCTAAATGCAATAATTTCAAGAATTTATCAAAAGTTTCACTCATTATGTTATCCTTCCCAAGTATCTAGTAAATACCCAGCCTTGTACATATGTTTCACTTTCAGAGTCATATCGTTTAATCAAACACCAATTCCGTTTCTTCTCTATAATTTCAACCACCTCACCGAAAAAGGTATATCCAATTATTTTTGACTTAGTGGAGTGATTCTTTCTCACATTTAGTGTGTTAACTGACACTATACGATAGTTTCCAATTACTCCAGAATGACTCAATACAGATTTAACATTGCGATTTACTTCTTTCTTTAGTTGAACTTTGGTAGCCCTAGAGCTTGCGATGGCAGGTTTAACAACATTGTCATATATAGCATTAGATATATTATTTATAATAATTGGAAAGATAAAAGACACAAAGAAAGCTAATAATAAAGGGTTTTTTAGGCTCTCTAGTAGTATATAAATCTTTTCTAACTGCTCTTCAACTTTAAGGTGATGACCATCTAATGATTCTAGTATCTCATCTTTCATTGATGTAAACTCTGCTAGGGCATCATCAGGTGTAGGGTTCTGTGTTGCTGCTTGTATTACATTTTCTCGTTCGAGTATTTTTTCTATAACACTATCTACTGAACGGAAGGGATTTTGAATTACCGAAGAAGCAGCAGATGAGAGAGCTTTCTCCATCTTTTTATAAGATTCCATTTGGCTAGAAACCAAATCATTATACTTGTGTAGAGATGTTGAGCCTAGAGCAAGATTTAGACTGTCTTGTAATTGTTGGACTGCTTTTATTGAAGGGTTTTCAAAGCTCAAGTCTGGAAGTGAATATAATGAATCCATCTGCTCTTGAATCTTCTTAAATGGGTCAAACATCGACTCCATATGCTCATTGATTTTTTTCATTGGATCATATATATATTCCATTCGCTTTTGAAATTCAGAAATAGAATCTACTAGAGGTTGTGTTGCTAATGTCAAACTTTCGTTTATAGAATGCATTGGGTCAAGAGCCTTGTTTATCTCATACATAGGGTCGGTGATTCTTTTCATATCTTCATTAAATTTACGCATTGGATCTAATGATTCAAATAAGTTTGCAGTAGGGTCATACATAGCTATACTTCCACCTCTCCTGACAATAGTTTCGGGAGGAGTGTATCTCTTGTTTTCTGTAAATTAATAATTTCTTTATTATTCACAAATAATTTATTAAACAACGACAGTACCATTTCATCAAATATTACATGAATATTGGGAGCTGGAACTATTATTTTTGTATCTAATATAGCTATAGTTGTTAAATTCACTTGTACCCCACTGTTTGACCTACTTCTTAAGTCCTGAATTGTGCTAGGATGATTAGAAAATATATATACATATGGATAATTTAAAATAGATGAATCTTTAACTCTTAGTCTTCCCGCTCTTTGGTTTAGTAAATATCTGTTAGTGTGTGGCATCAAAGCTGTATGAGCTAAAAGAGCCATATTTGCTTTCATATCAGTCATTGCCATTAATATATCTCCTTGTTTGAGAAGGTATTTATTCATTCTTTCAGGATTCATATTGTAGAAGTAGGTGTCTTTTCCTTCTTCCTTAAATCCACCACCACGATGAATATGTCCCATCTTAAAGACTTTAGTTGAGTTAATAATATCCTTATGTAATTCTTTACTTTTGAAAGAGTATCCATTTTGAAAATCAATTACATCAGATAAGACTTTAACTGCCCAGCCCTTCGGAATCATCCCCATCTCATTCTCTTCAAGCTCACTCGGGAATAGGTCTAGTATCTCTTTAGATATGCCAAGTTCAGTAGCGGCTTTTTCTAGTTCTGCATCACTTTTACAACCAGCCTTTGCATGTACAGGGTCAAAGTCTACAAACCAAGACTTAAAAAGTGTCTGAGCCATCTCTTCTAGTGTTTGGTTCATCTTACGATTGAGTTCTATTTTTTCATCTAGGGTTGAGAGGATATCGGCTATTTTTTGCTGGATTTGTAGAGGTGGTTTTGGAATCATAAAATCTTCAATCATTACTTTTGTTAGAGCATTTCTTGTGGCTCCTACGGAAGCTAATGACAGCATATTTTTTTGCATATAGGATGATGATAAATAGTAGCGAGTATACTTTGAATTTAACTCTAAACTATCTGTTCTAATTATTGCAACATGTTGATTAACTCTTGCAGGTAAAAATTCTGATGGAGCTATACAAACTCTAGCAACAGAATCACCAGTAATATTCAACAGTATGTCATCTTCAAGTATTGTTACATTCTTTAGTTTTGTTGCAGCTTCAGCAGTAATATACACTAAACCATTTGTAGCAAAACCATTGTTATATATATTTTGACTACGAAACAAGGCATATTCGCCTGATTCAAGATAAACATTGCTACCGCCCCTTGGAGTTGAACCACTACCTATTTTAGAACAGCAATCGCCTAATCTTACATTTGTAAACTTAGAACTCATACCCAAGCCCTAATAAGTTCTTCTTTATCTCACTCTCCAACCGAGCCGACTCCGCAAACTGTTCTCCAAGTGTAGCCGTAAGTAACCCCATCTTCTCAGCAAAAGGAACACCGTCATCTTCCTCTTCTACTACACCTACATATCGCCCAGGTGTTAAGATATAATCCTGTTTAGCTATATCTTCTGTAGTTGCAGCGAAGTATTCACCCACAACATCTTCATACTCAGTTCCAGTTCTATACTTGTGAAAAGTCTCAGCAATAGCCTTTAGGTCTGCTACATCAAAAGCCCTCTGCTTACGGTCTATCATATGCCCAACTTCTCTAGCATCAATGAAGAGAGTTTTGCCCTTTTGTGGCTTATTTTTGTTAAGTATCCATATGCAAGCAGGAATTTGAGTGTTACCAAAGAGTTGTGTAGGAAGAGCTACTATAGCTTCAAGTAAGTCTGCTTCGATAATTGCTTTTCGGATTGTATCTTCACCACCAGAAGTTGTACTAAGTGAACCGTTAGAGAGAACAAGTCCGACTACTCCGTTCGTGTTAGTATGGTGTAACATATGCTGTATCCAAGCATAGTTGGCATTACCTTTTGGAGGTGTTCCATATTTCCACCGTGCATCACCCTCTAAAGTTGCATCCCACCAGTCATCTTCATCTTGGTTAAATGGAGGATTTGCAAGAACATAGTCTGCTCTTAAGTCTAGGTGTTGGTCATTTGTAAATGTACTTCTAGCTTGTTTCCCAAAGTCAAAGTCTATCCCACGGATAACCATGTTCATCACAGCTAACTTCCAAGTAGTAGGATCTGACTCTTGACCATATACAGCGATATCTCCGATTCGTCCACTATGCTCTTCAATGAACTTTTCAGAAGAAACAAAGAAACCACCGCTTCCCATAGCTGGGTCATAAACTCGTCCTTTGTATGGCTCTATCATTTCAACGATAAGATTGACTATAGATTTAGGTGTGTAAAATTTCCCACCATTTTGCCCCTCTTCAAGTGCAAACTTCCCTAAGAAATACTCATATATATGCCCGATGATATCCTTTGAGCCTAGGCTCTCATGATTAAATGGAATAGTAGAGATAATTTCAACAACAAGCTTCTTAAGCTTAATTGGGTCGATGTCAAGGCGAGAGTAACCTTTGTTTAGGATGTTCTTTAGTTTAGGATTTGCTTTTTCTATGGTATCCATCGTGTCATCTAAGAGTTTTGCTAAACCTTTAAACTCACCTCCAAGTGGAAGAGCTGCACCAATAGTAAGCCCTGCACAATCTTGCACATACTGCCATCGTGCCTGCTCTGGAACCCAAAAAACATTTTTCTCTGTGTAGTAGTCACGAGTCTCTAACTCTTCTTTAATGAATGACTCATCCGCATCTTCACCTAAAAAGTAATCATTTTGAGGATCTTTAAACGCTGCTTCTAACTCTAGTCGTCTAGCATCCATACTGTCAGATACATACTTCAAGAACACTAAACCCAACACCACATCTCTATAGAGTGCTGCTGAGATGTTAGAACGAAGAGTATTCGCCGATGCCCACAATTTCTTCTCTAAATCTTGTAAAAACTTCTGTTCAGTCATAGCTTATCCTATTGATTTGTCTATATTATAGCAAAGTAAGATGATATAATGAGCAATATGAATATAGTGATAGTAAAACAGTAGGGTATGTAATGATAGAAACAGGACTCCAAGCCTTTGACTTGTTCCAAAAAAGACATAATACAATGATCTCAAAAGAGTACCCATCTTTAATGATAAGAGATGTGAAGATTAACCCTAATGAGTTCAACCCAAATAAAAACTACTTAAACTTTAAGTATGAAAATGTATCTCCTTCATCGCCTTTTCACTTTTTAACACTTATTCCCTCGGAAAGTAAACTGGAACAGTCATCACTGTTGCAGAGCATCTCTTTTCTCCATTTTCTGAACTGGGCTTGTTATTTCTATCCAAAACTTAAATCTGATTACGACCAGATGAGTTCTCCTTCAAAAGGAATGATAAAAGAAGAAGCGATAATTTCCAGAGAACTGGCAGAAATTATTACACAACTAAATACTCAAGGTAATGCTATAAGAACAACGGATAAGCAGATAGAACAAGATGCCAAGAAGAGACTTAGTAAAAATCATACACTAAAAGATACTAAATTCCTATCGATATGTAAGTTCTATGCAAGGGCTTGGTTTGAAGAGAATTTTGGAGCAGAATGTTCTCTTAAATTTGCTTACTATGTCAGTGAGTATATCAGTTCCAATGAGAATACAGATCAGCAAAAATGCAAATATTACAAAGCCAATAGTCACTACAAACAAGAAGTACACAAACTGTTTGCATCAGAAGAAACAAAGGCTTTAAAAGCACAAATGAAATACATAGCAAAAAATTTCTCTTGGTCAGTAAAGATTCAAGGTAAACAAAAGATTCTTTATATAGAGTCCCATATAAATGAAATAGACTACAATAAATACAATTTTTCTATCCTCCTAGAGTGGACATATGGTGATGATAAGTTACCTATATATACTATTCGTATTTTACAATTACGATGCGACCATTACTTTTATAAATTTGCGAGATTACACCTCGATAGATACACTTCAAATTTTTAGTACCCCCTTAATCTAACCCTTTTCTATCATATCGTTCATACTTCATTCCTATTTCTAGATTTTTTTGTTCATAATATCATTGTAACAAAAACAAAAGGAGCTACAGTGACTCAATCAACAGATATTTCACAACAGCCAATAACCGTAGATGTAAAATGGACACAGTATAAAAGCTGGACTACAGTCTAAGCTTAGAGCTGATGGAATACTCCCATATTATGTCTTACCTGGTACTACTAAGATTCTCTATAAAAGAGCGGATGTAGAAGTATTAATTGCATCAGGTAGAGTTGCATCAAAAGGTGCCTAATTATGAAAACAAATATTTTACATGGAGGTGAAACAAAAAGAGTTGCAGCATCTACTGATGCTACTGTTGTAGTTAAGAGACCGACAGTATATCTAATGAATCTGCAACTCAGTCTTAAATCAAATGTTCTACCGAGCTTAGCTAATTTCAACAGCGGCATTGAACTTTCGAGAATAGAGACTAATACAAATATATCAATCAAAGCTACAACAATAAATATGGATTCTGTAAACCCTCTTGTGTTAGAGAAACAAGAAATAATCTGTCTTACGGACTATAAACGAATGCTCACAGAAACAGTAAAAGAAGTAGTAAAACACAACTAGAACAACTAAGTAGATATATCAAATATCCAAAAACCAAAAATGCTACCCAAGCGGGACACATTTTTAATGTCAAAAATTCACCTGAAATCGCTTTCCAGAAGGGTATAGCAGGGTGTACTTTGGGATACAAGTAAATAAAATTAATTGTCGCATGAGAGGAAAATATTATGACACAAAAAGAAAGAAATACTCAGGACACTGCGCTGGCACTAGAGTCGATGGTACAGCTAGAGCAGAAGGATAAGTGGAGCGAGAAGAGAGGCAAAATGAAAATTGCTCAACTCAAAAACAAAGCCTCTGCAATGGCTAGGTATGCCGCAGAAGATGGGCGGCATATGGCGATGATAACATTGACTTTTGGAAAAGATAGTCGTGTTAACTTTCAGCGAATGTCGCAGAAAAAGATACTCGAAGTTGCAGAAACTCAATACAACAGCCTAATGGGGTTCCTCTATCGAATGCAGAGAAGCAAGCGGTTCAAACATGACATCAGATACTTTGCGGTAGTGGAAGTACAACCAGAGGGAGGAGCACTTCATGCACATATTGCTGCATCTGTTGCTAATGTTGACGAGATATTTGCACTTGTGGAGTTCGTACAGGATTTTAAGGGACGCTACATACAACCGTATTTTTTCAAATTTAAGCAAGCATTTCCTATTGACCGTAGCCACATTGGTCTTACTTCCATGTTGAAACAAAAGTTTGCAGAGAAATATAGGATGAATGCGCATAAGGCAAAAGGTGATGCAACTAGAACAGAACACTATCTTCCAGAAATTGAACAACGAGAGTTTAAAAGTGGAAGTTGGACACCTGTAGAGTTTTATACCAAAACAATGATGGTGGATCGTTACGAAGAAGATATTACCAAGTATCTAACGAAGAGTATAGATGGTGAATTTGAACTAGATGAAAGCACAATCAAAGAAGGTGTAGTTAAATGCCAGTTAGGACATGATACTAAATATTTACACAGCGAGAGTTATATCAATAAACTCCATCTTGCTTTTGTTCGTAAAGCAGGAAGAAGGGTCTACACACAT
>NZ_JAEMVA010000043.1 GCF_029215955.1 Sulfurimonas sp. SAG-AH-194-I05 | reverse complement strand
TTACTTATTGTGGAACTTTAACACTACATCCACTAAAACTAACTATTGCGACAAATACTAAAATACCTAAAATTAATCTCTTCATTTTAAGAGACCTCCGAAAAATTAAATTTACCAATCTACTTTCATAAATAGGCATATTCAAACTTCCAAATAATGAGACCACTGCACAGTAAACACAACATAAACCCTCATATTTTAGGGACTTCAAAGCACTTTTCAGCTAGAATCACCTATCAACAAAAAGGTTAAAAGTGGTATTTACCGATACTAACAATACATTTTCAGATATAGCAGTAACTTTAAGACTCAAAAAAGTGAACTTATTCCTAAAAGAGCTAGATTCAATCATCGACTTTGAAAAACTAAGGCCTATCTTAAATAAGAATGGAATTGCCAAGAGTAACGTGGCTGGAGCACCAGCTTATGATAATGTACTTATGTTTAAAGTTCTACAACTACAGAAGATGCACTTTATGTAAATCTACTCTATATTAGATTCGTAGGACTAAGCCTAGAGGATAGTGTTCCAGATGAATCAACAATTTGTATGATCTGTCAACACTTTATAGGACACATTTTCAAATATCCTAAGCTCTAACACTATTAAGTAACATATGCTTTTCATAATTTACTGGAGACATATAATTATTTCTTGAATATAATCTTTTACGGTTATACCAAATTTCTATATATTTGCACTCGGAGTTGTTTGAGGAGTTTTGCTTCATTTTCTGAAAAGTTTTCGTATGCTTTAAGAAAAGAATATCGACGTTCGCTTGACAAATATATCTGCTATAAGCGTAAAGTTATCTAAATTTTAGTGTGGATAATGTATCCCTAATCTCTTTTATACTTTATTGGTGTATTATTATAAATAGAATCGTAAGTATACAGGATTTATAGATGAGTAGACGTAACAAAACGAAACAGCCAAATAGAGATACCGTAACATTTACAGAAAAAGACTTTTTACCAACTACAAGAGCAGATATGGATGCTCGTGGGTGGGATTATTGTGATGTGATTTTAGTAAGCGGTGATGCTTATATTGATTCTCCCTTTATAGGTATTGCGATGGTTGGTCGTATGCTTGAAAAACTTGGTTATAAAGTAGGAATGATTGGGCAACCTGATATTAAATCTCCTGATGATATTATGCGTCTTGGTGAGCCGAAGGTTTACTGGGGTGTGAGTGGTGGTAGTGTTGATTCTATGGTGAGTAACTATACTGCTACAAAAAAATTTAGAAATTCTGATGACTATACTCCTGGTGGAAAAAATACGAAACGTCCTGACCGTGCCTTAAGTGTCTACTGCAACTTAATTAGACAACATTTTAAAAATACAGTTCCTTTGGTTCTTGGTGGTATTGAAGCGAGTTTACGTCGTGTTACACATTATGATTACTGGTCAAATAAACTTAGAAAACCAATTCTTTTTGATTCAAAAGCTGATGTATTAGTATATGGCATGGGTGAAACGGCAATAGAACAATTAACATCAGCTATCGCTAAAGGTGAAGATTATAAAAATATTCGTGGCATTTGCTATATTTCTAAAGAAGCAAATGAAGACTATCATCAACTTCCATCACATGCTGAATGTTTAGAAGAAAAAGAAAAGTATATTGATCTTTTTGATTTGTTTTATGATAATAATGACCCAATAGCTGCAAATGGACTTTGTCAAGCAGTTGATTCAAGATATTTGATTCAAAATCCCCCGGGAGAGCATCTTAATGAAGATGCAATGGATGCAAATTCAGATCTTCCTTTTACAAGAGAGTTGCACCCTCACCATGCAAAAGAGGGAAAGGTAAAGTGTCTAGAAACTATTAAATTTTCTATTATGACGCATCAAGGATGTTGGGGTGAATGTAATTTTTGTGCTATTGGGGTACATCAAGGGCGTACAATTCGTACACGTTCTGAGGGTAACATTTTAAAAGAAGCAAATGACTTTAACAAGTACAAAGACTATAAGGGAATTATCTCTGATGTTGGTGGACCAACTGCGAACATGTACGGATACGAGTGTAACAAAAAAGAAAAACTAGGTACATGTGCGCATCAACGATGTGTAGATGCCACGCATCTTTGTCAATCTATGAAACCAGACCATTCAAGAAATATCAATTTACTTCGTCAAGTAAGAGAAGTTCCCGGTGTTCGAAAAGCTTTTGTAGCAAGTGGAGTACGATACGATTTAATTACAGCAGATAAAGAACATGGCTATGCGTATTTAAAAGAGATGGTAAAGCATCATATTTCTGGTCAAATGAAAGTTGCACCTGAGCACACACAACAGCATGTTTTAGAGCTTATGGGAAAACCAGGAAAACAAACACTTGTAGATTTTAAAAAGCTTTATGACAAACTCAATGAAGAAGAGGGTAAAAAGCAGTTCTTAACGTACTATCTTATAGCGGCACATCCTGGTTGTACTGACAAAGATATGCATGAGTTAAAAGATTTTACAACAAATGAACTACAGATGAATCCTGAACAAGCACAGGTTTTTACGCCAACTCCTGGGACGTACTCGGCTGTCATGTATTACACTGAAATGAATCCTAAAACACGTGAAAAAATCTTTGTTGAAAAAGATACAAAACGTAAAGAAAAACAGAAGCAAATCGTGGTTAAAAAAGAGAGCTATGCAAGTGGTTTTGCATCGTGAAAATCGTCAAAAAAGTTTAAGGATTTCCCTATCATAACAGATATATTAAAATCTATTTACCTTTTTCATAGTTTAGATGATGAAGAGATTTTGCAACTTAGCAAAATATGTTCTATCTCTAAATACAAAAAAGGTTCTTCACTCTTTTTACAGGGAGATACAAGTGATTCTCTTCTTCTCATTACAGAAGGATTAGTGAGTGTTTTTAAACATGATACTAAGGGAAATGAAATAATCATAGGTATATTTAAACCGTACGAGCTTATAGCTGAGGCTGCTATTCTTAAACATATACCTTTCCCTTCTTCTGCAATGTTTAAGACAGATGGAAGCCTTATAAAAATAAAGATAGATACGTTTGAAAAAGATTTTTTATCGAATCCTAAAGTATCGTATGCTGTTATTCAATCCTTGCTTGGAAAAATACAATTATTACAACAAAATATACATTTTAACATTGCTTCAAATGCAAAAGAAAAAATTCTTCATTTTTATAAAAAAAATCAAACACTCGGAATAGAACTTAAAAAATATGAAATATCTGCATTATTAGGTATGACGGCTGAAACTTTTTCACGTAATGTAAAAAAATTACTAAATGATGAAAAACTTAAAAAAGTTCAAAATTATTACGAAATAAATACTACTTGTTAATTCTTTTTAGTCGAACTTGATGTATAATAATTTAAATTAGCCTAGGATGTATAGAATGAATAAACTAATAAGTATAATCGCAACTGCTGCACTCACAACTTCTTTATCTGCTGGAATGTTTCCAGATATGTCTAGTATGCCAGGAATGGGCTCAGATGACAAAAAAGATTCAAATGGAATGAAGGTTCCATTTATGGGTGATATGAAAATGCCTGAGATGCCAGGTATGGATTCAAAAGATGGTGGAATGCCAAGCATGCCTAAGATGGATGGAATGAAAATGCCTGAAATGGATGGAATGAAAATGCCTGAAATGGATGGAATGAAAATGCCTGAGATGCCAGGTATGGATTCAAAAGATGGTGGAATGCCAAGCATGCCTAAGATGGATGGAATGAAAATGCCTGAAATGGATGGAATGAAAATGCCTGAAATGGATGGAATGAAAATGCCTGAGATGCCAGGTATGGATTCAAAAGATGGTGGAATGCCAAGCATGCCATCTATGCCTACCATGCCAAATATGCCGAGTATGGGTGATAAAAAAATAGAAGTAGAACGTAAACCAGAACCTAAAAAAGATTCTGACACATTTTTACCAGATATGCCAAAAATACCCTTTATAAATGATGACGATAAAGATTCTAAATTTAAAATGCCAAAAATGCCTGACATGCCAGATATGCCAAAAATTCCATTTATTAATGATAAGGATGATGATGGAAAGGATACTAAAAGTTTTGGTGGATTTAAAATGCCAAAAATGCCTTTTTTTGACTAAATAATTTAAAAAGAGAGTTTAAATATTCTCTTTTCTAATAGAAGTAGCTGTTAGAAAAATATATTCTTTTCCTGTTAATGTTACACGAAACTTTTTTTGTTGTAGGTACTTTTTGCAAAATATAGCATCTTTATACATTACAGACATTTCTGAAAATGGGTAGTGCTTTACTCTTGCTCCATAAATCATCTCACCATCAAGCCATCGACAATTTGGAAAGCCTAAAATCATAGCTCCATCTTTTTTCAGTTGCTTTTGTACAAGAGACATAAATAAAGGATTAAATTCTAAATTTGAACTTTGAAGTGTTCCTATACTAATAATCAAATCAAATGTACCAAGATTGAGAGAAGCTAAGTCATTAATATCATGCGTATAAAAAGATACGTTTCCACATGTCAAAAATTTTTTTCTAGCATCTTCAATTGCCGAATCACAATAATCAATTCCTACGAGCTCTAAGTTTGAAAAATTTGTAGCATATTCTTTAATAAATTCAAATTCATCACCACTATTTACGCCAAGATTTAAAATGCGAATACGTTTATTGATATGTACATTCTTAAGTGCTTGTTTATAGTAATGTAAAAAAGCAGGTTCTTCCATTTTATATATTTTAGAAAAAATAGAGCTGTTTCCATATTTAAATTCAGGACCATCTGTGTTTAAATGAAAACTAACATCTTCATTAAGCTTTTCATATCTTATACGAACAATATTTCCACATGTAAGCATAGGTGTAAGCATTTTACATTTTAAAATATGCGCTAAATCAATCCAAGACTTATACCCTCTATATATATAAGAAATATCCTCATGTACAATACTGTTGCCCCCGTAAAGCGAAGTTTCAATATCTGGGTTAATAACTTCAAATGCAATGATTTCTTTTGCTTTAAGCATATCTACTTTTTCTTCTAAAATATTTGTAATGTGGAGCATGGTTTGTGTAGTGAATTTCAACATATAGGATACTTTTTAAAAATATAATGCAATAAATGTTCCAACATGTGGATTTATTAGATTCTTATTAGGTTTAATACTCTACAATAAAGAAAAATTACCTTAAAAGTTAAAGCATGAGAATAGATAAATTTTTAAATTCAGTAAACATTACAAAAAGAAGATCAGTTGCACAAGATATGATAACCAATAAGGTTGTCCTCATCAATGGTGTAATTGTAAAGGCGAGTAAAAATGTAGAAGTTGGTAGTATTATTACAATCAACTATCTTGAATCTTCTAAAAAATATGAAGTTTTACAATTACCAGCGACAAAATCAACGCCTAAGTCATTACAGCACGAATATATTAAGGAAATATCATGAACTATAATGAAGCCAAAGTAGCATTTACTTCTTTATTTAATCATGAAATGAATGATGAAGTGATGCGAGAGTTCTTACTCTCTATGACACTTGATGCAAATACTACAACAGAGTCTATTGCAGCAGCAGCAGAGGTTATGCGAAGTTTTGCAATTCCTTTACCAGTTTGTAAAGAGCTTAGCCTTAGTGCCATTGACATAGTAGGCACAGGTGGTGATAAAATAGGGAGCTTTAATATCTCTTCAACAGTGGCACTTTTAACTGCAGCATGTGGAAGTACGGTTGCAAAACATGGAAGTCGCTCGATTACTTCAAAGTCAGGAAGTGCGGATATGTTTGAATCTCTGGGTGTTCGACTCGATTTAAGTATAGAAAATTCTGCACGACTCTTAGAAGAAACAGGCTTCACTTTTATGTTTGCTCAAAACCATCATCCTGCCATGAAGTTTATTATGCCAGTTCGTAAAAGCTTACCTGATAAGACTATTTTTAATATTTTAGGACCATTAACAAATCCTGCGGGTGTTAAAAAATCACTTTTAGGTGTTTTTGACAAAGGATTTGTCCCTAAGATGACAGAAGCTTTAAAAATAAATGGAGCAGTTTCTACGATGGTTGTAAGTTCACATGAGGGAATGGATGAAATAAGTATCTCAGATGTTACTTATGCTTCACAACTTCGTGATGGGGTAGTTAAAGAGTTTATAATTGACCCTCAAGAATACGGGATTAAAAAAGTACCACTCAAAGCAATACTTGGTGGAGAAGCAAAAGAAAATGCAAATATTCTTTTAAATATTTTTAATGATAAAGCAACGAATGCACAAAGAGACATAGTCTATATAAACACAGCATCTGCCTTGATGGTTGACGGTTTAGCACGTGATGTTCAAGATGGTTTGGCAATGGCAGAGGAAGCTATTAAAAACCAACGCGCTAAAAAGAAACTGAAACAAATTATAGAGGCTTCTCAAAAGCTATGAAAACATATACATTAGATTTGGATGAAGTTGATACTTTAGTTAATGAAGTAGTCAGTACATTTACGAAAGGCATTATTATTTTACGAGGTGACTTAGCATGTGGAAAAACTACTTTTGTAAAAAAAATGGTTTTAAAACTCGGCTACAAAGATGAAGTAACTTCACCTACTTTTTCATTACAACAATGCTATGGAGAGAAGATTTTTCATTATGATATTTACAACCATGGATTAGAGCATTTTATAGCATTAGGAATGCTTGAAGAGTTAGAAAAAGAAGGTCTGCATTTTGTAGAGTGGGGCGATAAAAAGTTAGAAAATATTTTAAAAAATGCGGGTATGGAAGTTCTTGTGATAGAGATAAAAAAAACTGTAAATGATATAAGAGAGTATAAGGTAACACATGCATAAGTTAGAAGCAAAAAACTTACAAAAAAAGATTAAAGACTTAGAAATTGTAAAAGAGATGAGTTTAGAGGTAAACAGTGGAGAAGTTGTTGGTCTTTTAGGTCCAAATGGGGCAGGAAAAACTACAACTTTTTATATGATTTGTGGACTTGTTGAAGCAACTGCAGGAGAAGTATTTTTTGATGGAGAAAACCTTTCTACTATGCCTTTACATGAAAGAGCACTAAAGGGCATTGGTTACCTTCCCCAAGAAGCTTCGATTTTTAAAGACTTGAGCGTAGAAGACAACTTAATGGTAGCAGCAGAAGTTGGTATAAAAGGTAAAAAAGCACAAGAAGAAAGAATTTTAGAACTGCTAGATATGTTTAATATTGAGCCAATCCGTTACCGTAAAGGGATTAGTTTAAGTGGTGGTGAGAGACGTCGTGTTGAGATTGCTAGAGCACTTGTGAATGAACCTAAATTTTTACTTTTAGATGAGCCTTTTGCAGGAGTTGACCCTATTGCTGTACTTGACATTCAAAAGGTTATAAAACAACTTGTTTCTTACGATATTGGTGTATTAATTACGGATCATAATGTTCGTGAAACACTTGATGTTTGTGACAGAGCGTATGTAATTAAGTCCGGAGCATTACTTGCTAGTGGTACAAGTGATGAAATTTGTGAAAATGCAGATGTACGTAAGCATTATCTTGGTGAAGAATTTAAGTTTTAGGACTTTACGATTATGGCAGGATTAAGACAAAACCAAAGTGTAGAAAACAAGCATAAACTCTCAAATACGTTAAGAAATTGGCTGCCTATTTTACATTCAAGTTTAAGTGACTTAGGTGAGGCTATGGCACCTTTTATTGAGTCGAACCCTGTTGTTGAAGTTGCATCTGGCTATGAAGAGGATTTTCAGAAAAAAATTCCTAAAAAAGTTATTAGTGGGCAAGTAAGTAATTCGCGTACTGAAAAAATAGAAGCTTTAACTATTGCGTATCGTTCTTTGCATGATGTTTTAGGCGAACAACTTGAAGCACCACTTTTCCCAACACCTCTTTCACAAGCTATAGCACTTTTTGTTATTGAAAATCTTGATGAAGGTGGTTATTATGAGGGTGATACAGAAGCATTTTGTAAAAAAAATACGATAACTGTAGGTGAATTTGAAAAGATAAGAGGGCGTTTTGCACATGTTGATCCTGTTGGAATTGGTGCATGTAATTTAGCTGAGTCTTTTCTTTTTCAACTTGATAACGCTGAAATAGGCGATGATGCTTATAGTTTAGCACAAGAAGTTATTAAAAATTTAGAAAAAATTCATGACTACTCAAAGCATAGAAATTTTTCAGAAGTTATGAAAGTTTTGGGTACATTTAAGAATCCACCTGCTATTGAGTACCAAGAAAATTCGGAACAAATTGTACCTGACTTGATGATTTTTTTTAATGACGATGATGCTATCGAAGTTAAACTTAATGATTCTTATTATCCCATAATTAAAATAGATACAAATTATGCAGTTGAACATGAATTTATAAGTGCAAAAATAAAAGAAGCAAAAAGCCTTGTGGATGCTCTTGATATGAGAAAAGCAACACTTTATAAAGTAGGTCTGATGATTGTAGAATACCAATACGAATTTTTTACAGGTGGTTCTATTATGCCCTTAACTTTAAAGACATTAGCCGATGAGTTTGGGCATAATCCATCAACTATTTCTCGTGCCATTGCAAACAAGTATATTTCATGTGATAGAGGAACCTTAGCCATGAAAGAATTTTTTACAACAGCAATAGATGAAGATATTTCCAATGCTGCTATTAAAGAATTTTTAATACAACGTATCAAAGAAGAGAGTCATATAAAACCTCTTAGTGATATGAAAATATTAGATTTAATTCAAGAAAAATTTAAAGTTAAAATGGTGCGAAGAACTATTACTAAGTACAGAAAACAACTTAATATAGCAGGTTCTAGTGAGAGAAAAAAGCTTTACCAATTACATTTATAATAGCTATTTATATCTTCTTCTTTTTTACAGAATTCTATCACTTTTTCGTTGTAAATTTAAATTGGAACAACATTCGAAACCATTTTAAACAGTTTTCTCGCCCTCTAAAACTTCTAGAACTAATTTAGCCTTAAAGTCCGCACTATAACTTTTTCGTTTCACGCTCATTTTTTTATCCCTATTTTTTCTATTTCAATTTTATCATTTTTGAAATAAGAAAATAATTTTTACTGGTACAGTTTTAGGGGTTCATTATACATAATCAAATAGATCGGATTTTTACCGACTTCAGAATAAACATTAAAGAAAAAAGGTTTCTCATTTTTAATCATATTATTTATTATCGTACGAACTTCTGAAGGACTTTGGTTATTTTTAGAAAACTTAAAGTGAAAAATAAACGTGGGTTAAAGCCTATGCACTTGCTTGAAGTTTCACACCAAAACTATTGAGAACTTTCATTACAGTTTCAAATCTTGGTTTTGCATCAGCACTAAATGTTTTATATAGACTTTCACGTCCTAATCCAGTATCCTTAGCAATTTGACTCATACCTTTAGCTTTTGCAATATTACCTATAGCTTCTAGTAATTCATTCATATCTCCATCTTCAAGTACTTGAGACAGGTACTCAGCAATCATTTCTTTAGAATCTAAATATTGAGATACATCAAATGTAGTTAATTTAGTCATCTTGTAACTCCTTAGCTATTTTTTTAGCTTTTATAATATCTTCTTGTTGAGAAGATTTATCTCCACCCACAAGAAGGATTATTATTTCTTCATTTTGTTTTGTATAATAAACTTTATAACCGGGTCCAGTAGTAATTCTAAGTTCACTAATATCTGAAGAAATTGATTTATAATCTCCAAAATTACCTTCTTGAACTCGTTGTATTCTTCTTAAAATAGCTACTTTAGCTTTGGTGTCTTTAAGTTTTAATAGCCACTTAGAGAATATATCGGTTTGTTTTATCATATACATAGAGTTATTGTATCTAATTAGATACGGATAAGTCAATAAAATATTTTATTATTAAGAATCTAAACTCATTTTTAAGAAGAGAATTAAAAACACTTATTTTTAGTACAATACAAAAAAATATAATAAGAAATCACTTTCAGTTTCAAATATTTTAGTGACCGTTTTAGTGTCCGTTAAATTTGAGAATTGCTGATAGTGAAGGATATAAAGGGGTTTAGTATGAAAATACGGGTGTATTACGAAGATACAGATACAGGAGGAGTGGTATACCATTCTAATTATTTGAACTTCTGTGAACGTTCAAGAAGTGAAGCTTTTTTTAATATAGGAATGACTCCAGAGTTAGAGTCTGGTCATTTTGTAGCACGAAAGCTTACTGCAGATTATTTTTCTGTAGCAAAATTAGGTGATATTTTAGAAGTAAAAAACAGTATGGTTGCAATGAAATCTGCCTCGTTTACTCTTAAACAAGAAATTTATAAGAATGAAAAGAAAATATTTTCATTGCAGATTACTCTCGCATATATTACTTTCAAAGGGAAACCTCAAAGACTTGATCCTCAAATAAAAGAATTAATACTCGCTATGTTTTAAGGTAGGTGTATACTTTATAAATCGTGAAATAGATGGTTTTAAAAGCTCGATAGGGTATACCATTTGTTGGTCTATAAAATCAACATTATATTCCCTTTCTTCATTTGTTAAAATACTGAAAAAATAATCTACACCAATAGTAGTTGTATAGTTGATCCAATCGTATTCAATGTCATTACTTAAAATAGCATTTGTTTCGGTTAGAATATTATTATGTTCTGTTATAGAGTTAGCGATGATCATTTTTTTTCTATCTATATACTGGGTCATAGATAAAATTAATGGGTCATAGTTAATTTGAGTTGATAATATTCTTGTTGTATTTGTATCATAGAGAGTGAGTTGTGACATAATCATACTTGTTTTAATAATAGGTGTATTTATAAAAGAGGTTGAGTTATTAATGTCTTTATTGTTTTTTAAATATCTCTGTAAGTTTGTTGTTCCTCTAGGGATAGAAAACTTAATAACCTTACGCTCTGGAATTTTGATTGTTTTGGGCTTTATGAGTGCACCATATTCATCTGTAGCATTTTCATCACCAAGAGTTTCATATTGAAAAGAATGCTCTTCATATAAAGCTAGTTTTTTTCCAAGAGACGATTTATCATAAAAAATAACAAGAGGTGCAATGGCTTCTTTGAGTAGTAAATCACTTTGTGCTTCATAGTCGATACCACCATAGTGTAAATAGCTTGAGTTGGAATCAGTATTTTTTTTATTTATTGTTGGAAAAAATATATTTATAGACGGGTTGATTTGAGCGACAGAAAAAGCACCTTTTTTTGTAAGTGGTGCAATGACATGTGAAAAACCATCATTTTTTATATTTGTAAGTGCTTTTTTAATTGCATCAATATTTTCATTTTCAATTTTATAGCTTTTGAGTTCAAAAGATTTATTTTTTGTTATTAAGTATGCAAAGGCTGCATTTGTTGTTGATGATGCATACTTTCCGATTCTTTTATACGGTAGTAATAGTGCTATTTTAATTTTATCACTGTTAATAGTTGAACCAAGATTTAAAATAGAAATATACATCATTCTCATTTCATCTTGTTCTTCATTATCTAATTTACTCTGCGCATGTGCTAAAAAGGAAAAAATCATTTCATTATTTATATAGTTTTGCATACACCATTCATCACATGCATAAGGATCAAGATTCTGAATATAAGTTTTAGGAACAGGAATATTAGAAATAAGAAAACTTTGAGCAAAAGCAGCCAAAGGTAGTACGAACAGTATAAATAGCATTTTTTTCATTCACATCTCTTTGTCGATATTTTAATTTTAAAGCTTATTATAGCCATCCTATACTTAGCGTTGGTTATATCTTACTTATTACTAAGGCAACTTTTGATAGTTTTTAAATCACTCAGTGTAATTTTTTTAAGTTCAGGGTTTCTTAAAAGAAATGCTGGATGATAAATAGGAATAAGTTTATAGTTTTTAAAATCTATAACATGTCCTCTGACATCTTGAAACTTATCGGTTTCTTTGGTAACCCTGTAGTAAGCTTCATCACCTAACGTCACGATCAGTTTAGGTTGTACAAATTCAATTTGTGAAAATAGATAGGACTTACATGATTCAAACTCAGAAGAAGAGGGCATATTAGAATTTAATGTTTTACATTTAACAGCATGTGTAATATAAACATCATCAGTAGATAAACCTAAAACATTTTCAATCATCTTTTTGAGACTTTCACCTGACCTACCAACATAGTATTTATTTTGAGAATCTTCAGTTTGTGAAACACTAAAGTCAATAATCATCAGTTGCGCTTTGGAATTACCATAACCATGCATACTTTGGCATCTTGACTTGCTTAAATCACATAAGTGGCATGTGGAAATATTCTTGTTTAATTGTTCAAGTGTTAGAGGTTCTTCATTTGAATCGGCTTCATTGATGGAAAATGGATTGCTATACTCAAATCCTAATGCTTGTTGCCGATAAAGATTTTGAAGCAATATAAGATTTTGATAAGATTTCAAATATGTATCCTTAAATAGTTATATATAATTATATTTACGCAAGTGGTAATTTTTACTTTTTCATAAAAATCTACTCTTCTTCTTCAGCATATTTTCCAATCTCAAGTCTTTGCATGAATTGTTCTGCTAGGATTTCACTTTTTTTATAAAATTTATCGGCAATTTCAGGAATAAAGTATTGTGCTACATGCTCTTTGAAACGTTGTAGCCAACAATCAAAAGTTTCTGGAGTAAGTCTAAAAAATGCATGTGGACCAAAAGGATCACCGGTATACCCCGGTTCCCCATTCATCATCATAAGCCAAAATTTTTCAAGCGTTCTAAAATGTTCATACCATTTGTCATTTTTGAAGTCATCACCTAAGGCTTTAATAAAAAAAGGTCCGACTATAGCATCTTTAATAAGTACTTCATAAAATGTACGTACCATTATTTCTACACTCGTTCTATCTACTGTGTTATAAAGCATTTTATTTTCGTAAGCCATGAAATTGTTCATAGGCTCTTTTTACATACTTGGGTTTTAGCCCCATTGTTTTAATATTATCAAGTTCCTCTTTCACATGCTCTTTTTTGAGTGCAATGAGATTTCCCCATCTATTGTTTAAAATATCTCTTACATCCTTTTCGAAATCACCATTGTACTCAGGAAACGAAGTGTTTAGTTTACCTACAGCATCAATAAAGTCTGTTTTATGAATGAGGTCTAATTGTTCTTTGGAGTGTATATCTTGATTTTCTATAGAATGCGTCCAACCTGCGATGAGTACATTTTTTAATTCTTCTGTATAGTTTCTATCATCATCAGGAAGTTCTTTTTCCAAAACACTCGCTATATTTTTAAGTGCATTTGTTTGAATAATTTCTAGTTCGTCTTCAAAACATTGCAAGTCTGCTTCATATTCAGCTGCATCTTCATAAATTCTTGCCATTTCAGCATTAGCATCTTGATTTTTATTTTTTTTTACAACAGAAGTTTTGTTTTCACTATCATCAACAATACTCTCTTTAAGTTCTTTCATTTGCAATTCTAAATAACGCTGTGTATTCTTATCCGCCATTGTATTACTACCCCACTTATTATTTTTACGTATTTTAACATTTTAATATACTAATTTTGAATTAAACAACGTAGCTGATTTAATTTATAATATTTTCTTAAAGGTCAAATAGTTCAATGAGATTCATTTGATTTAATCGTCATCATCTTCGTCGTCGTCAGTAATATCAAGGTTGTTTATGAATTGAGCCCCTAATATTTCTGCTTTTTTATAAAACTTTTCAGCTATTTCAGGAATATATAGGCGATAAACAACTTCGTGAAAAAGTTTTAACCATTGCTCAAATGTTTCAAGATAAAGTTGACCTATAAAAGCATGTGGAGGAAAAGGATCCCCTTGGTAACCTCTTTTTCCCATCATCATTAGAACCCAAAAGCTATCTAAAGTATGAAAATGTTCTGGCCATTTCCCTTTTGTTACGTCATCTCCTAGTGCATTGATGAAATACGGGCCAAGAATATCATCTTTAAGGATAATAGTATAAAAGTCGCGTACCATTATTTCTATATTTTCTCTATTTACTGTACCGTAAGGCATTATGACTCCTCGTATAATTTTTTATAAGTAAGTATCTCTTTGAAGTT
>NZ_JAEMVA010000042.1 GCF_029215955.1 Sulfurimonas sp. SAG-AH-194-I05 | reverse complement strand
ACTATAAGGAACTATCATGCAAAAAAGTATACCCCTCGTTCATGAGATTATGGAAAAGAATATTATAAATAGTACTTCTATCGATAAACTAGAAAACCATTCTTTAACAAACTTTATTGAAGGGGCATTATTTATCACCGATACGAAAGGTGCACTTATTGGAGTAGTTACAGACGGTGATGTCCGAAAGAACTGTTCTATACAAGATAAAGCTCAAATTAACGATATTGTCACACATAACCCAAAGAAAATACATCGTACTGAAAATGCATCTGTTGCCTTGCGCATATTACGAGAAGAGGAGATTAATATTCTTCCTGTTATTGATGATAATAACATACTAGTAGGGTATATCTCTTTGCACATGCTATTGAAGTCATTTTCCCCTGAACGATTGTATATTTCTCAAACAAATGAACTTAATGACGACAATGAAGAAAGACATTTCGCCCGTTACCAATTTGCTCTTAACTTTATTACTCGTGATGGCTATAGCTTAGACTGTGCATGTGGTTCAGGGTATGGAAGTAAACTTATTTCTAAAAGTTCAGCCAAAGTACTAGGAGTTGATTTATCACATGATGCAGTAAACTTTGCAAAAGAAAATAACAAAATGACAAATATTGAATTTATACAAAAAGATATAGATAAACTAAACTTTAATGCGAATACATTTGACAGTATTATTTCTATAGAAACACTAGAACATGTTCCAAACAATGTATTTTTAAGCTTTTTAGAAAATACCAATAAATGGTTAAAGACTGGTGGAGTTTTCATAGGCTCTTCTCCTATGCTTCGCTTTAAAGATGGAAAACCATTTATAACGAATCCTTACCATATAAACGAGATGTCTAAAGAAGATTTTATAAAAGCCATAGAGTCTAAACTACCAAACTTTCAAATACACTTTTACTATCAAGACCAAGATGTATTTCTACCTTTATGTGAAGAACATACTGGCTTTTGTATTGTAGTAGCAAGAAAAAAAGCTTAATGATTTTTTTGAATAACTAAAATTGATTCTCTATGATTAGGAAAAGTATTTTCATAGTCAATATAAGCATAAGTAAATTTATACTTAAATTTATTTTGTAAGCTATAAGATATTAGCTCCTCAAAAGAGCCTATTATTTCTTTGCCATACCTTTGTTTTTTTAAAAATAATGTTGAAATAATAAGATAGCCGTTCTTTTTTAAAATAGAATCGATATTCTTAAATACGTTTTCTAAATCTTCTAAAATATACCACAGTATTTGGTTTAAAATAACTACATCATATTTCTTTGTAAAAGAAAAATCAGAACTACCAATATTTTGAGTAAAAAATTTCAAAGATGGAAATAATTTTTTTGATTTAGTAATAGCTACATCACTTATATCCATACCATCACATTGCATAGTTTTCAAAGAATCATCAAGCAGTTTAGTTACATAACCTAAACCACAACCAACCTCACATATGCTTTGTACATTATTAAGTTTTTCAATATTTTGAATTAAATTACTTCTTGATATTTTATATAGTTCTTCAAGTCTATCATCACTACCGGACTGTCCCCATGGATTTTCTTCACTTTCATATAAAGCATCAAAGTCACCAACAAAGGTTAAAGCATCTCCAGTATCTTTAAAAATAAAATTTTGAGGCATCTTATAAATATCCTTCTTTCTTGAATTTTTTAATTGTCACTTCATACGCACTAATAATTTGTTTTAATTCTTTTTTTCGATGTTTCATAGATAAAAAATTGATTCTATTTGAAGCAATATGAACACCTTCGTTAAGAAGGTCCGTATAAAATAAGTTTTGTACATCAAGACTAACTTCATAAGTATCTCGGTTATGTCTTGATTTAATAGGGTAGTCAGTAAATACAAATCGTAACATAGAGTTAATTCCTATCATGTGTGCTGAAACTTTTTCATCTTTACATATCTTATTAATCGCATTCTTAACATACTTTCCAGATTTTTCTAAAGAGCCGTATACTTTTTTCTCATTCTTAACTAGATACTTAAGTGTCTCATATGAAGATGCAACACTCAATGGATTTGCAGAAAATGTACCACCCATAAATATAGCCTGCGGATTCTTTTTGTTTCCATTTTTTATACTTTGCATAACTTTGTTTGTCCCACCAACTACAGCTAGAGGGAAACCACCACCAACAGACTTTCCATACGTTGCAATATCGGCTTTAATATTATAGTATTCTTGCCCACCACCAAGGGCAACTCGAAAACCCGTAATAATTTCATCAAATCCTAATAAAATATTATATTCTTCAGTGATTTTTCTTAACTTGTGTAAAAAAGAAGACATGTCATCACGTGGATTCGAGCCTTGTGCTGGCTCAATAAAAACCATTGCTAGCTCATCTTTATGTTCTTTTATAAGTTTAAATGCTTCTTTATGGTTGTATGGTAATAAAATAATATCATCTAAAATATTTTCTAAAGTACCATTCGATTTCAGTATTTTTTGAGGTGATGATTCTTTTGTAGTATACGAATCATCTACAAGGAGTAAATCATGACTCCCATGCCATCCTCCACTAAAAATTGCTATTTTTTTTCTGTTTGTATATGTTCTAGCTATACGAATTGCTCGCATTGTAGCTTCAGAACCAGTTGAACAAAAAACAAATTTTTCAAAATGAGGAATTACCTTGTGCAAAAGTTTACCAAGCTTATGAACTTTAACATGTGGTAATGTATATAAGCTACCTTTTGACAACTGTTTTTTAACTGCTTCTTGAATGAATTTTTGGGAATGACCTAGTAAAAAGCTTCCTCCTCCCATGGCTGTATCTATATAGGTATTATTATCATAGTCTACGATATATGAATCATATGCTTTTTTTACATAAATTTTTTCATCTAAGTGAGAGTAAGATTCATTCAAGACGTTATGAGTATTGGCTATTCTTTTTGTCTTCTTTTGTGTCTTTTTAAATTTTTTTAAAATTTTATTTTGCATAAAATTTCTTCCACTCTTCTTGATACTTCTCTCCATGTAAAGTTCCAACGGCATTACAGTTTTTACAAGGAGATAAATCTCGTTCTCCATTTGATAAATGTGTACGATATTTTTTTAAAGTTGCATTACCCCAAACCTCTACAACTGAGGAAAACATTATATTTCCTGTCGTCATTCGTCTACTCCAGTCTTGTGTACATAAATAACAATCACCATTCCAGTCTATCATCATAGAATAATGTGGGTAATAACATGGTTTATGTGCATCCACTTCTGGCTGATGACCAAAGTCTAAAACACCTGCTCTATTTGTAAGCTTAACACCAAAGTCCTCATTTTCCGTATACCATCTATCACGTAAAATATACTTCTCTTTTGTAACGTTGGCTTTTGCAAACATAGCATGGAATTTTTCAATTTGCTCTACACTATCATACATGCTAATGATAATTTTATTTATTCCAGCTTTATCTAGTTTTTCAATAGCTTTCACCGTTAAAAAATCTCCGTTGACTGTCATTTCAGTATTACATACCTTTGAAAAAGTTTGTACTATATCTACAAAATTTTTGTGCATCATAGGTTCACCATATCCGGCAAGCATTACTGTCCCTTTATAGTCTAAGGACTTTAACTCACTTGCAAGTTTTGTGTACAATTTATCTGACATGTGGTTATGTGTGTTTGGGGCTATAGAATCATCACTTTTGGGACAAAAAGAACATGTTCTGTTGCACATGTCAACAGGACTAAGTTCCAACCATGAAAAAAGAGGCATACCTTTATGAAAATGAATGTTTTCGTCTATTAATTTATCTACTCGTGCTAAATTCTTTTTTATTGTTTCTTTTGGATTCATAATTTACCCTTTATTCATTACTTTTAAATGATTTTTGAACGTTCGAGGAGACTATCCCACCCTTCACGTTTTACTTGTCTTAGTATTTCTAAACTGTTATACCAGTTATTTTTATCTTCTTTAATACCCCATCTCCAATCAGAATTATCTGATAGCAATAAAATAGTTCTCTTACCCATAGCACCAGAGATTAAAGCTGATGTAGTATTTATTGCTATTACTACATCTAAATTATCAATCACTAAAGCATTATCGTAAAAAGACACAAAGTCATCCCCCAAAGAAGGTATGTTATGTAACTCTAGTAATTCTCTTTCTTCTTTAGTAACGGACACCTGTAAAGAATATAACTGTACATCGTCATTTTTAAAATATTTTATACATTGAAGAAGTGTCATATTCGTGTTTTCACGTTTTTGAGCTAAAATCACAGCTGTTTTCTCACCAACACCCTGATTACTTCGCCAAACAATACCAACTTTCTTTTTTCTTTCATTTAAAAAGAATTTCTCGTTTATCTTTTGAGACTCTTCTTCATTAACTTGAATGTAAGTATCTTTAAATGGTATATTATTATAATCTGAATTAAACAAGTATGCTAAATCAGCAATAGGAATATTATAATCATAGTCTATATGTTCAAAGGTATCGATACATTTAACTTCAGGGTAAGATGCTTTAAATAAAGGTATGACTAAACTACCAACAACAACTGTTACATTAGCTTTTTCTTGAATCAGTAATGGAATATAACGCATAAACTGAATAGCCTCCCCTGCTCCTTGTTCTCCAGTTACAACAATATTTTTTCCTGCTATTGCTATCCCTTTTTCTAAAATAGGTACATTTTCAAGCTGCATCATTGGATTTGAGTATTCTGGATGATAACGGTATCGAAAGAAATCAAAGCCTTCTTGGTATTTATTTAACTTCAAACATAAAAGGGAAAAATTAAATCGCATATCAATATCTTCATAATTAAGTTTAATTAGCTCAATAAATATTTCTAGCGCTTTTATAAATTCTTCTTGACTATCGTAAAGCATCGCTAAAAAATGATAGCTTTCGTATACATCAGAAGAACCTTTTTTTAGTTCAATAGACCGGGCAACCAATTCTTCTGCTTTATCAAAATTATATTCCAATGAATAAATCAAACTCAAATAGAGATAACATTTAGCGTAAGTAGGATCAAGTTCCAAAGCTTTTTCATAGTAAATCTTTGCTTTATCTAAACTTCCTTCTTCTTGAAAAAGTAATGCAAGTGTTTGAAATACAGTTGGATCCTGAACAAACTTAACTAGTTTTAGTAAGTATTTTTTTTTACTCGCTATATCTCCTGATTCTCCACTTGACATAACTAACAAACGCAACAGCTCTTCATTCGAAGCATCTTGCTTAAGGAGTTTTTTAGCAATTTTAATTGCTTTATCATACTTACCTTGTTCATAAAATTTAATCGCTTTATTTATTTCTGATTGATTCTTCATATTACTTCTTTATTAATGTAAGTTTAGTATATTTGAATTAAGCAAGAATAATTCCTAAAAAGGAAATATTTAGTTCTGTAGTACTTTTAGAATATAAATCAGTCTTCCTTTGAGTTTATTTAGATAATTAAAATTTAAGAACTCCATTTCTAAACTTAGCTATAATAACCTAAACAGACAAAAGGAACATTATGCACACTATATCAGCGATTGAAATTAAACAAAACTCTGTACGACTTCAAGAAGCATTACGTGATGATATTCTTATTACTAAAAGAGATAAACCTTTTGTAGTAGTGATGGACTATGAAAAATACATAAAAATCAATACCTCTAATGATGAGTGGAGTTTTTGGTCAGATAACAAACTTGATAACTTTGGCAAAATTGCTCTTGGTCTAAGTAATAACAACTTTGACGATGAAGATGAAGACTATACCACATGGTAGGACATATATACTATATTAACATGCCATACTCTGACTTTACCAAAGTAAAAGGAAGACCTGTTTTAGTTGTTCAAGAAATAGATTCCAATGATGTTTTAGTCTTACCATTAAGTAGGAGGGCATAAATAACTTCATAACAAATAACCTAAAAAGAGATGGTATTTTACTTACAAACAATGACATTCAAGATGGAACGCTCAAAAAAGATAGTTTTAAAAATATAAAAGCACAGTTATGTAAGAAACTTAACTGTTAGTTGTAATTTAAAACTTCTTCTTTTCAACACCAACATATCAAACTTGACATCAAAATACTTATTTAAGTAAAATAGTAATACTAAAATAATTACCAAGGGAATATTCATTATGAAAACTATCACATTAAAAACAGATGATGTATTTTTTGAAAACATTACAGCACTTGCAAAAAGATTAAACCTAACTAAAAGTGAACTTATCCGTAGGTCTGTCAAAGAATATGAAAGCTTTATTAAAAAACAAATGCTAAAAAACCAAATAAAACAAGCATCACTAAAAGTTCGAGAACATAATCAAATTATTACTAAAGAATTTGATTCTTTCTCTCATGATGGTCTAGAAAATGTTTAGACGAGGAGATATCCATTTAGCAAAACTATACCCTTCAAAAGGGCATGAAGTTGGCAAAACAAGACCAGTTCTTATACTTCAAACAGATTTACTTAACAACATTGAACATACTACAATCATAGTCTTACCCCTGACTACGCAACTTATAGACAACACCTACCCATTAAGATTTCGTATAGAAAAAAGAGACAACCTAAAACAAATTTCTGAAGTCTTATGTGATCAAATCAGAACTATAGATATAAATAGACTCCACAAAGAAAGCATAGCAAGCCTAAATCAAGAAGAACTCTTGTCTATAGAAGAACAAGTCCAAGTTTTGTTGGACTTTAGCTAAGAGAGCATAAATAATTAAAGTTAACATTACAGACCTAAACTGTTTAATATTTTTCTGATACACTTCCAAAACTAAAATATTTTTAAACGATACTATATATAGGATTACTACTTGAATTTAATTATTGTGGAATCACCTGCTAAAGCGAAGACTATTAAGAACTTCCTTGGAAAAGATTATGAGGTTATTGCCTCTAAGGGACACATTCGTGATTTGCCAAAATCACGTTTTGGAATTACTATTGAAGAAGAGACAAACCATCTTGTACCTACATACTCAGTAGCAAAAGAAAACTCTGCCATTGTCAAAGAGATAAAAGCACTTGCTAAAAAAGCAGACACTATCTATATCGCGACCGATGAGGATCGCGAGGGTGAGGCTATTGGTTGGCATATTGCACATGCTATTAAAAAAGACCCAGCAGAGCTTCCTCGAATTGTATTTCACGAGATTACAAAAACGGCCATTAAACATGCACTTGATTCTGCTCGTACTCTCGATATGGACATGGTAAATGCACAGCAAGCACGTCGTTTACTTGATCGCGTTGTTGGGTATAAACTCTCTCCACTTTTAGCATCTAAAATTCAAAAAGGTCTTTCAGGTGGTCGTGTGCAGAGTTCAACACTTAAACTTGTCGTTGACCGTGAACGTGAAATAAAAGCTTTCATACCAGTAGAATACTGGACTATAGATACGCAGTTTAAAACAAACATCGACGCAAACCTTATTATGCATAAAGGTGATAAAATCACTAAAATGAGCATAGAGAACAAAGAAAAAGCACTTCTTATAGAAGAAAGTATTAAAGATGATAGTTTCATAATTACTAAAATAGAAACAAAACAAAGAAAAAGTGCTACTCCTCCACCATTTATGACATCAACACTCCAACAAGCGGCCTCTTCTAAACTTGGATTCACTCCAAAAAGAACGATGATGGTGGCACAGTCACTTTATGAGGGTGTAAAAACTCCTGATGGAACCTCTGGTGTTATTACCTATATGAGAACAGACTCACTTAACCTTGCAGCAGAAGCAGTTTCTTCTGTTCGAGAAGTTATAGAGAGTCGTTTTGGTACGAAGTACTTACCTAAAGAGCCAAAAACTTATAACAAAAAAAGCAAGGGTGCACAAGAAGCGCATGAGGCGATTCGCCCTACTATGCTTAGCTTCACACCTGAAATGGCGCAAAGCTTTTTAAAAGCAGATGAAATTAAACTGTACCGTTTAATTTATGAGCGTTTCATGGCTTGTCAAATGGAAGATGCTCAGTTTGAACAACAAAGCATTATTTTTACAGGAAATGAAAACGAATACCGTGCAAGTGGTAGAAAACTCATTTTTGATGGTTTTTATGCACTCACTGGAGCGGAAGACAAAGACAAACTTCTTCCAACACTCACAAAAGGCGACAAGGCTGAGATCCAGTCGCTTAAACCTGAACAACACTTTACTGAACCACCATCACGCTACTCAGAGGCTAGTTTAATTAAAAAGCTAGAATCCGAAGGGGTTGGACGACCTTCAACATACGCTCCAACAGTTGCAACATTAAGTTCTCGTACTTATGTAACTATAGAAAAAAAGCAAATTATTCCAAGTGAAATGGCATTTACTGTAACGGATATTTTAGAGAAAAACTTTGCAAACATCGTTGACATTTCTTTTACTGCAAACATGGAAGAAAAACTTGATGAAGTAAGCGAAGGAAAAATGGACTGGCAAAAGCTTTTAAGTGATTTTTACTTTCCATTTATGCAACAAATAGCAGATGGAAAAGAAAACATCGTTTCACTAAAACTTGCAAAACCGTTAGGAATCACATGTCCTAAATGTGGCGAAAGTGAACTTCTTTTACGTTCAGGTAGATTTGGAAACTTTATAGCATGCAGTGGTTTTCCAAAATGTAAACACACAGAACAAGTAGACGAAGAAGGAAATCCTGCTCCAAAACAAGAAAATTTAGCCGATGAGAAATGTGATAAATGTGGTAAAGATATGGTTATAAAAAATGGTAGAAATGGTCAGTTTTTAGCATGTAGCGATTACCCTGATTGCAAAAACACAAAAAGTATAAATGTAGAAGAAAAGCTCTCAGAGACTCCATGTCCTGATTGTGGTGGCAAAATTTCACTCAAAAACTCTCGTCGTGGACCTTTTTGGGGATGCGAAGGCTACCCTGAATGTAAGTTTATTTCTAAGTTTGAGCCCACTACCATAAAGTGTAAAGAAAAAGGCTGTAAAAATGGTCTTCTTGCTCCACGCACATATAGAAACAAAGAAGTATACGAATGTGTAAAATGTAAAGCACGTACACCAAGAGAAGAAGAAAAATAAAACTATGAAAATAGGTATAATTTCAGACACCCATTCAAAATTTCACATGGCAGAAGTTGCACTTGAAATACTTTTAAATGAGGGGGCTGAATTTATCGTTCATGCGGGAGATATTGTAGAAGTCCAAACTCTTGAACTTCTTAAAAACTGTGGCAAACGTTATATTGCTGTTTATGGAAACAACGATGCCCATCTTATAACGTACCAAAATGATTATAATCTTGTGCAAGAACCTTACTATTTTAAACTAGCAGACACAAAATTTAAACTTATGCACGTACCTTTTCATATGTCTCCGGATGCAGAAGTTATTCTTTTTGGACATACGCATATTTTTGAAAGTGAATTTAAAAAAGGTACACTTTTTCTTAATCCAGGGGAAGTCTGTGCGAGAGATAAACCTGTTTCAAGCTGTGTAATGCTTGAAGTAGCTGAAAGTTCATTTGAAGTTACGCACTACTTTAGAAATAAAAACACACCCACATTCGATACTAAAAAATTCTCATATGAAAGAGAGAAATAATGAAAGAAGAAATTTTTCTTTGCTCCATTTGTAACATAAATAGTGGTACATGCTTAGAAGACTGTAAATTTTGCTCGCAAAGCGTTCGCTATAAGGCAGATATAGACCGTTATAAACAAAAGGGCCTTGACCTTATTTTACAAGAAGCGAAAACTGCAAGAAAAGCTGGAGCCTTAGGGTTTTGTCTCGTAACTGCGGACAAAGGTTTAAACGATAAAACACTTGCCTTTGTATGTGGCGTTGCACGCGCTGTTAGTAAAGAAGTTCCTGAACTTAGGCTTATTGCTTGCAATGGAACGGCTTCACTTGAACAGTTGTTAACACTCAAAGAAGCAGGGATTAAAGCATACAACCATAACCTTGAGACATCTGAGAATTTCTATAAAGAGATTTGTACAACGCACCCTTGGAGTGAAAGATACGAAACATGTGAGAATGTAAATAAATCTGGTCTTGTTTTAATAACTGGTGGTATTTTTGGTCTAGGTGAAACGCAAGAAGACAGAATTTCTATGCTTCATTCCTTAAATTCACTCCAGCCTACCTCTGTTCCTATCAACTTCTACCACCATAATGAAGCATTGGAATTAGAACCAAATAAACTCACGGTTGATGAATCACTCAAGCTTATTCAACTCACAAGAGACACAATTCCACATGCTAAACGTATAATGGTAGCTGGTGGACGTGAACTTATGTTTGGTGAGCGACAAAATGAAATTTTTGCACATGGAGCGAACTCTATTGTTGTTGGGAACTACCTCACAACAGCAGGAAGAGTCGCAAGTAAAGACTTAGAGATGCTAGAGTCTTTAAACCTAGGGATAGCAACTTCTGTAAAGTAGTTGGCATGTGCAAGGGAAAAAATTACAATGCATGATAATGTAACTTTAATTATAACGATTGCTTTAATAATTGTATTTTCTCCATTTTTTGCAAAACTTTTAAAACTTCCGACTACACCCATAGAAATTATTTTAGGTTCCCTTTTAGGTTTTTTAGGCTTCATACACGATGCACACCTTTTTGAAATCGTAGCTGAGATAGGATTTTTATATTTAATGTTTATTGCAGGTACTGAAATTAACCTCAAAAACATTTTAAAAACACCTCTAAACACTATGAAACGCGTTGTGCTGTATTTAGTTTTACTTTACAGTTTTTCCCTTGTTTTTTCTCTTTATTTAAACTTAGGCACTATATTTATCATTTTACTTCCTCTTATTTCAGTTGGACTCGTTGCAACACTTTCAAAGGAATATGGAAAGACTCCATGGCTTACTATTTCTATGACAGCAGGTATCGTAGGCGAAGTTGTAAGTATTGCTATTTTGACAATTACCTCAGCTGGTTTAGAGTTTGGTGTTGGACTGGACTTACTTAATACCCTTTTTACACTCATAATCTTTCTCATAAGTATGTTTATTATTTTTAGACTTATGCAACTTCTTTTTTGGTGGTTTCCTGAAGTCTCAACTGCACTTATGCCTCAAAAAGACAACCAAGAACAAGACATAAGACTCTCTTTTGCTATATTTTTACTTCTTGTTGGAGCTATGCTCTACCTTGAACTTGAGCTTGCCTTTGGAGCATTCTTAGCTGGAATATTCATACCTACATTTTTTGAGCATAAACATGAACTTCCTGAAAAACTCGCTTCTTTTGGTTTTGGTTTTTTAATTCCTATATTTTTCATTCATATTGGGTACTCGTTTGATTTAAGTGCCCTCACTATGGATGGGCTCATCTTTAAAGCAGTTCTTATAACCTTAGCGATGATTTTTATGAGAATTATCGCTTCTGCAGTTTTTATAAAAAAGCTAGGTCCCATTGACTCACTTTTAATGGGTCTTTCACATTCTATGCCACTCACACTTTTAATCGCGATTGCCACACTTGCATATACAGCAAAAAGTATTGACCAGCTACATTATTTTGCATTTATTTTAGCAGCTTTATTTCAGGTTATTACCGTTACTATTACCATTAAGTTAATAAATAATTATAAGTTAAAAAAAGAAGAAAACAAAAATTTGCTATAATACTTTTAAAGGAGTTTGTGATGTCTCGTTCTGTTTTACTGCAACTTGCTCGTGATTCTATTACTGAAGTTATTCAAGCGCAAAGAACTATACAAAAAAGTAACCTCCTCCAAGAGCACCCTCTTTTAAAAGAACACATTACAACACAGGTGAACCTTTACCTGGACAATGAACTTCGTGGTTCTTCAAAATCACAAGACACGAAACTGAATCTTTTAGAAGACATCATTTTAAATGCAAAAAAATCTGCATTTCAAGATAAAAATTTTACACCTATTTCTACCTCTGAATACTTAAGTTGTGAAATAGAACTACTTCTAGCTACTCCTGATGGTATAATCAGTGAAAAAGACCCTGCAATTTTAAAGGATGAAGAATAATGTACTATGTAATTAAAAAACAAGCGTCATCTTCTCAATGCTTTATCGGATTTAAGGTTCCAAAATACATCGCTTCAAGTAAAAATGATAGTGTAATTTTTGAATTTAAAGACAAGGGTAAACTAACAAGAAAATGGATTAAAAAAGAAGAAATTATTTTACTAACTGACGATAAAAAATATTTTTTAAAACTTATGTCCCAGTTTAAGGCCGTTGAAGACGAACAACAAAAGCTCATTGATGAAGCACAACAACAATTAAATGATTCTAAAGAAGCATTTACAGAAAAAGTAAATGCTCAAATTAATGATTTCAACGAAATAAAACACTCCGATGATGTTCCTTGTATCTTAAAAAATTTGTAAAAATCTTACCCTAAATGTTGAGGAAACTTTGTTATAAACTTTTCGAGTTTTGGGGCAATGACCATTTGGCAATACCCTTGCGAGCTGTTTAGCTTATAATAGTTTTGATGGTAGCCTTCTGCTGGATAAACTTCACCTAGTTCACTTACCTCTGTAACAATAGTATCATTAAAGTCACTTTGCGCTACTTTTATCGAAGCGTTTACTTTTTCTTTTGCTGCACTTGAGGCATAATAAATCACAGAACGGTACTGTGTTCCTCTATCTGCACCTTGTTGGTTTAAAGTTGTAGGATTATGTGTAGCAAAAAAGATTGCAAGGAGTTCTTCTTGTGTCACCTCTTCATCATCATATGCAATATCAATAATCTCTGCATGTCCAGTAGCACCAGTACAAATATTTTCATACGTTGGATTCGCTCGCAAGCCTCCAGTGTATCCACTCACAGCAGATAGCACACCTTTTACATTAGAAAATACAGCCTCAACACACCAAAAACACCCACCACCTAAAACTAATCTACTTCTTGCCATCTTCCATTCCTTCTTTTACTTGTCCAATTATTACACAAAAGTACCATGTTTATTTAAACAAATTACGTTTACATGAAAAGTTAAGACTAATTATAAGTCTTATACTATATGATATTGATTCTTTAAACCTTAAAATACTAGGAAGTATAAATGTCATATGTTACGCTATTGCTTTTTATTATTTTAAATACACATGCAAGTGAATCTTTACGTACCCTTACGCCCCAAGAATTTCCCTTCATTGTCCCCATATCAGTTGAAAATCCTAATGTACGTACGAGTAAAGAATTTTTAGATACTGATGAAGATGGAATAATTGATGTAAAAGACAAATGTCCAGATACCCTTCCCTTAGTGAAAACGGATGCTCATGGATGTAAAATTCTCAAAGACCATGATAAAGATGGCATTTCAGATAAAGAAGATAAATGCCCCAAATCAAAATCCAATGTAAAAGTTGATAAAAATGGTTGCGAAAGTGATACAGATGGTGATGGAGTCAAAGATAGTAGTGATGCATGTGCAGATACAAGTAAGGACTATATAGTGGATGTAGTAGGTTGTCCTCAAACACCTATACCTCATATTACTTTTAAAAGTCACACATATACACTTACAAACAAAAGTCTGAACTCTCTTGAAGAGTTTGCGATGTTCTTAAATGAAAATGAAGAATACCAAGTCATTATTTATGGCTATACCGATAATACGGGAACAAACAATAAAGTACTTTCCCAACGTCGAGCAATAAGTGTTTTAGAAACATTACGCAAAAGTGGTATAAAACTCATACGATTAACAGCAATAGGAATGGGTTCAAAAAACCCTATAGCAGATAACGACACTCCAGAAGGTCGTGCAAAAAATAGAAGAATTGAAGTAGAACTACTTCAATAATATAGGAATAAAGATGAACACAAGAAAAATTATAACCACAGCAACTGCATTCATAATAACAAGCAGTTCTCTCATAGCACACACAGATGGAGTTGATGTAAATACTACACAAAAGAGTGTTATTACAAAAGAAATCGTAGAAAAAGTTAAAACAGTACATAAAGTTCACGTTGAAGATATTATTATTAACATACCAGCGGTTCCTGTTCTTCCAACTGTTCCCACTGCTCCAAAAGTTGTAACGAAAGATACACAAGGAAATATTTTAACAACACAAACAATAGAAGATATTTTTGGACCCGATAAGGTAATATTTTCTGACCATGTAGCTCCTGCGAGATTTCAACTTAGTAAAGCTGCACCCAAACATGAAATACTTGTCGGTGATATTGACAATGGTAAAGTTGCAGCATATATGCACCTACCACTTATGAGTGTAAAAGATGCAACTACAAAACTAGAGGTTGCAGGATTTAAAGTACTTAAAAGCTTTAAAATTGACAAGCGAGGTACAGCAACTTCTATAATATTTACAAATAAAGAGATGGAAGAAGCTGCGAGTGAAGAAAATCGAGGCTTTGCAAGTACGCTTCGTATGACTATAGATAAAAAGAATAAACTTGTAACAATTGCAAACCCTCATTATGTAATGAAAGCATTTATGCAAAAAGAATATAACAAAGATGTTGCAGTAAATACATTAACAAGACTTCGTAATACTTTTGCAGGTTTACGTAACTCAGAAGAATTAGTGAAGTTTAGAGTTCTTGGCCGTTACCAGTTCATGGAAAACATGCCTTTTTATCAAGATATGAAAATCATTGCTAAAGCTGAAAATAGTGTACTTCTTAAACGTGCTCTTAAATCGAAAAAAGTTGTATATGAGCAACATCTAAAAAATGGTTCTATTATAATAGGTGTTAAACTTGGAAAACGAACTTCCAAATTTGTTAAAAAAATTGGTTTTCAAAATGCAGGTTTACTTCCCTACCCAGTACTTATAGAAAATGGAGCAGCAAAAATTTTAGCTCCGCAGTACTATATAGCAGTAATGTATCCAATGCTTAAAATGTCACAGTTTATGAAAATTGCAACTGTTCCAGGTGCAATTACCAAAGATATAGATAGAATCTTCCGTTAAAGATGTGTGGAATTTTTGGCATACTTGGTTCTTACGACCAAGTAACAGCTCGAAAGTCCTTACAAAAGCTATCGCATAGAGGGCGAGACCACTGCGGTATCGTTCAAACAAACACGCTCTTTTTTGCACACCATAGACTCAGCATAGAAGATGCATTCCCACATGCAAACCAACCTTTTAAACATAAAGACATACTGCTATCATTTAATGGTGAAATTTATAACTATAAAGAGATCAAAAAAGAGCTTTCATCTCAATTTGAGTTTAAAACATCCTCTGATACTGAAGTTATAATCGCCGCGTACCTTCAATGGGGAGTAGAGTTTGTACAGCATCTTAGAGGGATGTTTGCAATAGCACTTTTAGATAAAGGCACGCTTTATCTGTTTCGTGATAGGTTGGGTAAAAAA
>NZ_JAEMVA010000041.1 GCF_029215955.1 Sulfurimonas sp. SAG-AH-194-I05 | reverse complement strand
CCTAAAACACTTTCAGAATTACCATAAGCTTGTGCCGTATCAAAACAATTGATGTTATTATCATATACATATTGAACTATATTGTCTACATCTTTTTGTGATGGCTGACCACTATTATTTGATATTCCATAGTCTAATCCAAACTGAACCGTACCTAATGATAATTTAGAAAGTCTGTCATTGTTAAAAATGATATGTTTCATCTTAATACCTCAAATAAACTTTTTATAACATACTCTTGTTCCTCATTACTTAAAAGTGGGTACATTGGAAGAGAGAAGCACTCTTTATAGTATTTATCCATATTTGGTATATTTTCATTTCCATAACCTAAACTTTTATAATAAGGTTGCCTATTTATAGGCATATAATGAAGTTGAATACCTATATTTTTTTCTTTTAATTTATTAAATAATATTTCTTTATTAATATTTAATTTAGAAAAATCAACCTGAACTACATATAAATGATATGATGATTTTCCATCAAAAGTATAAAGTGGTTTCACTATTGTATTTTCAAATGCCTTATCATATATTTTAGCTATTTCAAATCTTCTATCTATAAACTCTGGTAATCGTTTTAATTGAGAAATACCTAATGCACATTGAATATCCGAAATACGATAATTAAAACCTAAATCTTTCATCTCATATTCCCAAGGTTTCATATCTGGAGTTTTCATTATGCCATGACTACGAAGCATTAAAAGTTTTTCATATATCTCTTTAGAGTTTGTTGCAATTGCCCCACCTTCAGCAGTTGTAAGATGCTTAACTGGATGAAATGAAAAAATACTTATATCACTACTAGTGCAACTTCCCGATTTAATACCATCATACACAGCACCTACGGCATGAGCATTGTCTTCTAGTATTTTAATATTGTAAGTCTTTCTAAGATAGTTTAGTTTAGTTTGATTTACTAGATTACCACTAAAAGCAACAACATATATTGCTTTTATGGAAGAATCTTTTTTTAGTTCTTCCTCACATAAATCTAAATCAATATTCCCATCTTTGGCAATATCAATAAAAATAGGTTTTGCTTGAGCATAAAGAATAGCATTTGAAGTAGCTAAGAATGAATTTGGTGTTGTTAGAACTTTATCTTCTTTATTTAACAGCACTAAGGATGCCAAATGCAATGCAGCAGTACCATTTGAAATTACCAATACATACTTAGCACCACAATAATTACTTAAAGCATTTTCAAATTCTTTTACTTTTGGTCCTGTAGTTAAATAAGAAGATGTTAAAGTTTCAACAACTGTATCAATATCTTCTTGAGTGATACTCTGTTTACCATACGGAATAAAATTCATCCTATTATTTTTCTAACATCTCTAAAAAATCTTCATTTGTAATCCATTGAGTATTATTTAAAGAATTATATTCAAATCCCATACCAATGTTTTTACCCTTTTGACCCAATGCATTTATATTATAGTCTACCAGATAGCTGAAATTAATAGTTGGTAATATTATATAATAAGTATCAAATTCTATAACTTTATCATCTGCTGTTATCATAACTTCATGTAGTTTTTCACCAGGTCTAATACCTACTATTTTATGCGGTAAAGTTGGAGCTAATGATTTAGCTAAATTTATTATCTTAATAGATGAAATTTTTGGTATAAATATCTCTCCACCATGCATTCTTTCAAAATTATCTAATACAAACTTTACACCATCTTCAAGAGTTATTAAAAATCTTGTCATATCAGCATCAGTTATTGGTATTTCTGTAGCACCATTATCGATTAAGTTATTAAAAAATGGTACAACTGAACCACGACTACCTACTACATTTCCGTATCTAACTACTGAGAATCTAGTTCTTCCACTACCTACAATGTTATTTGCTGCAACAAATAATTTATCTGACACTAATTTTGTAGCACCATACAAATTTATTGGACCTGATGCTTTGTCTGTTGATAGTGCTATAACCTTACTAACATTATTTTTAATAGCAGCATTAATAACATTTTGAGCACCATCAATATTTGTTTTTATACATTCCATTGGATTATATTCAGCAATTGGAACATGCTTTAAAGCTGCAGCATGAATAACTATATCTACATTATTCATAGCTTCTACAAGTCTAGCCTCATCTCTAACATCACCTATAAAATATCTCATACAAGTATCATTGTAGTCTTGAGCCATCTCATATTGTTTTAATTCATCTCTACTAAATATTATGATTTTGTTTGGTTTATATTTTGATAAAATCACTTCTGTATATTTTTTTCCAAAACTTCCTGTTCCACCAGTAATTAATATATTTTTATTGTTAAACATTTGTATTCCTACTTTTTTGTTTCCATAAGTTTAGATAAATATAATATTTATATATATCTAATTTCTTCATCATAGATAGAACGTATCTTTTAATGACACTTTTTGTAGAATCCTCTAATAAATTAGTATACGGATAATAATGCATACACGTTTTACAACACTCTGGTATACTGTTTTCGGCCATCCATTGATATCTAATATTCTCAAGTTTATCATTTTTCCAAGCTGACTTTATTGATTTATGATCTAAAATATTATCTGTCCACAATTCAGGTTCAACTCTACAAGCACATCCTTGTATTACTCCATCATAATTTATCTGCATTGCTCTATACAATTGATAACAAGGTAAATTATCGTTATTCTTTAAAAATTGATTGCTTGCAAACTTTGCATTTATTGGTAAGTCATTACTACCTATAAGACCATTGAAGTCATCATAATTTTCTAAAAATGTTATTTTTTTATTTAATATATATTGACGAATTTCTTCATAGAACTCTGTTTTATAAAAATTATTTATTGGCAAGTCTACTCTTAAATTTAATGATATATCAACAGGAAATCCTAATTCATAGTTTCTTTTACATATACCCAATATATTTTCTATTACCTGATTGTACTTATCTACCCCGTAAAGTCTTTTATACATCTCTCTATCTATTAGTGAAGAAGATAGCTGTAATACATCTAAACCAGAATTTAAAATCTTATCAAAACCGAATTTATGTAAATTTATTGCATTTGTATAACTTCTTACTATACTAACACCTTCTGATGCCTTAGCTTCTTTAACTAATTCCAACCATCTGTTATCAACACCCACTTCACCTAAAGTTGGGGTAATATCTAATATATTTACTTTAGAATTCGACATAAGATTTAAAGTTTTTTCAAAAACACTCTTATAAAGCTTTCCCTTTTCTCTAGGATCAGCACCATCTTTACCATATCCACAGAATGTACAATCTGCATTACAAATATTATTAATTTCTAATGATATAGAAATAGGTTCATTCTTATCTATCAAATTTTTCCTTAAACAATTAGTTTATATACTCTGTCTATAATTTATTAATTTTTTCTATCAAATGATTAAGTCCATATTTAACTTTCAGATATGGCTTAATTTTTGTTTTGTTGTCAAGCAATAAGGTTTCAAACGTACTTATTAACTCATTTTTATTTCGTTTTATATTAAAATCAAAAACAGAGTTCATTGATTTATTATAATTTTCATCATTTACTATTCTTATATCCTCTTCATCATATAATATAGTTGCTATTCCTTGGAAATTTATATCCGCTGTCAAAGTACTAAAATGGTTCAACAATACAAAGCTAGAATCCTTAGCTAATACCATATGATGTTCAAACTCAATACTATAATTTTTCAGACCTACTTGAGTTATAATAGACTTTAATTGTTCTATATCTGTTGTAGGGTGAGGTTTAAAAACAATATGTATTCTATCTTCAATTTTCTTTAGGCATTCAATTGATTCTAGAACTAATACATCATACCCAATCCTATCTAGGGTTGGTCGTTTTTTTCCTAAAAAATTTAAATAATATACCATATATTCACCATTGTATTTGAATGATGAATACTCTTCTATCTTACTTACCCATGATTGTAATACTTTAGGGTAATCAATTATAACATACCTTTCCTTATCTAATTCATATATAGTTTGAATATTTGTAAAACTAAAATTTGATACAAAATAATCATAATTTATATTAATATATGTATGACTTAAATTAATATTTTTTTTGCCAATTATTCCTTTATTTTCTGTTAATCTTAAGAAATCAATTGAAAAAAATCTTGAATTAAATAACACTTCATAAACAGTTGATACTTTATTCATAAACTTAATGAATAATTTGTGTTTTGGCAAGCAATCAGAAACTTTAAACAGAATATTTTTTTTAAAGACAATTAGACGGAAGAACATAAATAACTCGGCACATAGAGATAATATACTTTTATTTCTGAAAGTGAATGTTTTTATATTTAAATCTTTAATAATAGAATAGATCATGGTATTGTTTTCAATCAATTTCTTATTATCTTTATCATAATATATTATGATAATGTTCAAATCTATAATGTTTTTTTTTAAATCATACAATACTGGTAGTATGGAGTCTACACCTACAAGTTTTGGCTTACTTAAAAAAATTATATTTTTTTTCATAGTTTCTCTTTTATTATTAGAATACTTTTAATGAACTACACCCGACCCAAGGGTACGGAGTATCACTGTCGTTTGAGCTTACAAATCAAATAGTAACTGATTTGTATGCACCTTGGTATATTTCTTGCCTTACTCGCGAACATAATTTCTGATGGTCTCTTCATTTGCAAATTGTCCAACTGTATTTGCATAAAAACCACTTGTCCAAAGATTTCCACCCCAGAGTTGTTTTTTAACTGCAGGGTGTTTTGAAAAAATCTCTCTCGCTGTGATACTCTTTATTATTTGCACTATTCGTGTCACAGTAATTGTTGGTACACTTTGCACTAAAAAATGAACATGATCTTCATCATTTCCAATCTCTAAAAAATTGATCTCATATCTTTGGGATATTTCGATACAAATATTTACCAAGGTATCTTTGATACCTTGACTAAATACTTTTCTTCTATATTTTGCTGGAAATACTAAATGGTATAGCAGTAATGTCTTGTTATGACTTTTAAAAATATGTTCACTCATTCTATATTGTACTGTATGGTTTCTTGAATTGTTGCCTACCGACCCAAGGGTACGGGGAAATCTTCTCGATTATACCATAAAATAATCTCATATAAATTAAATCTGTTTTCACTACAAGTGTAGCATGTTATTTTAATACAAATATACCAAAACTCAGCTCTTTTAGTTTAATGTACTTGATAATCATTAACTCTTTTATAAACTTTCATCCAATTATCTGCATATTCACAGTTTGGTGTAGCTTTAAAATACGGACCACCCTCTGTATAGTGGATTAGTTTTGGTTCAAAAATATTTTCTTGACCTATACTTTTAACGTCACATAAGTAATTCCAATCTATAGGTATATCTCCAATTTCTTTTTCAACATCATTTAGCCATTTAAATTGATGAAGATCTAATCCATGTGCCTTATTTACATACGCTAGAGTCAATGCTTTACATTTCTCATTATTAAACATCATGACACTAGTCCAATTTTTCATATTGTAAGATGTTTGTCTTTCACCAAGAAATTTTGTGCTACCTTCAACAACCTGATTATGCTTTGCACATTTTACAGTAAAATCACCTGTCATTAATTCTAATAATTCTGCGACATCACCTTCTACCAACATGTCATTATCTATAAATAATGACCAACCTTCATAATTACTTAAATAAGGTACTAAAAATCTACTAATGCTAAATTCAGTGCTATCATACTCCCCTTTAGGTCTAGTGAAAATCTTTTCTATAGTCCCTCTATGTAAGTAAATTAATTCAATAGGAATACTACTGTTCTCTAAAAGAGAATCTGTTAAAGCATATGCAGGAATCCTGTTTGGTCTATCAAACCCCATAAATATTTTAATTTTTTTCATACTTCTCATCCTTATTTTTTTAATTTTATAAAATAATCTAATATTTTTTAACTACTTTATAAGATTGTAATTATATTTCCATCTTCTAATCTATATATTCTATCACATCTGTCAAGAGTACTTAATCTATGTGCTATAATTATTAAAGTTTTATCAGCACTTATTTCGTAGATTTCATCCATTATTTCTTTTTCTGTGTCATCATCTAAAGCACTTGTTGCTTCATCAAGTACCAATATTTCAGGGTCTAAATATAATGCTCTTGCAATAGCAATTCTTTGTTTTTGACCACCACTCAACATTACCCCTCCTTCACCAACTAAAGTATCTTGTCCTTCTTTTGTATTTAAAAATTTATACATTTTAGCTTTTTTCAAACAATCATCTATTTTAAATTTATTATACTCACAACCAAAAGCTATATTTTTTCCTACTGTACCATCAAAAAGGTATACTGACTGTGGTATATAACCAACTTTAGATCTCCATGATTTAATATTGGAATCATCTATTTTGTTCTTATCTGCTATTATATAACCAATTTTTGGTTTATAAAGTCCTATAATTAAATCCACTAATGTTGACTTTCCACTACCACTCTCACCAGTAAAAGCTATACTTGAACCTTTTTTTATAATTAAATTTATATTTATTAAGACTGCTTTATCATCTTCGTATTCAAAATTAAGATTTTTGATAATAATTTCTTGTTTAAATGAAATTTTCTCATCTCCAAAATTTTCAATATCATACATTAAGTCATGGTGAATTATATCCAAAGATCTATGACTAAACAAAATCCTATTGTAACTTGTCATTATTCTATTAGCAGATGGCATAAGACGGTAAAGTGCTAAAACAAACATTGTTATAGTTGAAAGTACATGAGAGACATCACCATCATATTTCCAAACAAGGTATGTAACTATAAATATAACAATACTAAAGCCTATCGCTTCCAAAAAAAGACGCGGTATCTGTTGTAATGTACTAGAAGTAATATTTGATTGTGCATAAGTATAACTTACCTCTCCAAAATCTTTTAATATATCTTTATCATTTGATTGAAGTTTGATTAGCTTAAAGTTTCCAAAACTCCTGTTAATAATCTCATAGAATCTTCTCTGTAGTTTTTCTCTAATAACACCTGCTTTTTTTATTTTTTTGGAAATAGTTTTTATCATCAAAAGTGCATTTAGAGCAAGAACAATAGTAAGTAAAAAGGTTATTTTATAATTTACGTAAAGCATCATCGCATATATGAAAATTACAATAAAGACTTCACTCATCATAAATAAAATTGAAGAAATCAGACCTGTAAGAGTTGCTGCTTCAGTGATAATTGACTTTGTCATTGTAGATGAGTTCCTAGCAATAAATTCTTGATAAGGTAACCCCATATAACTCTCAAAAAGTCTATATGCTAGAAGATAATATCTATTCTGAGTAAATTTATTTAACATATAAAAATAAAATAAATTTATAATACTTCTAAAAATATAAAAAAATATCAATATAATACCAAATGCAACAACGAAATCTACATCTGAATTGAAATCAAAGAAAGTATATATCTGAATATAATATTCATTATTATGAATAATATTAAAATCAGTAGCTACTGCCATAAAAGGCATAATTATAGATATACCTATAGTTTCTATGAGAGATATTACAATTGAAAAAAGAAATAATCCAAATAAAAATTGCTTATCTCTTTTTGTTAATAGACTTCTTAATTTTTGTATCAATTACAACTTCCCATCAGAAGTATCTAAAATAGATTTAATATCAAAAACAACTTTCTTATTATTATTTAATTTTATATCCTTAAATTTATTATGAGCAACTGCCAAGATAATTGATTCATAATCATCATAGTGTATATCATTTTTTAAATCTAAACCGTATTCTCTTTTAACTTCATCTTCATCAGCCCAATAATCAGACACAGTAATATCACATCCAAATTCTTTAAGTTCTTCTATAACATCTATAACTCGTGAATTTCTAATATCTGGACAATTTTCTTTAAAGGTTATTCCTAAAACTAAAACTTTAGAGCCTTCTATTTTATAGCCTTTTTTTATCATTAGTTTTATAACTTGGTTTGCTACATAAATTCCCATGTTATCATTGAGTCTTCTTCCTGCTAAAATTATTTCAGGGTTATATCCTACTTGTTGCGCTTTAAAAGTCAAGTAGTATGGGTCAACGCCTATGCAGTGTCCACCTACAAGACCTGGTTTAAATGGTAAAAAGTTCCATTTTGTTCCAGCGGCTTCAAGTACTGCATTTGTGTCAATTCCTAGTTTATTAAAAATAATAGCCAGTTCATTTACAAATGCTATATTAATATCTCTTTGAGAGTTTTCTATAACTTTAGCGGCTTCTGCAACTTTTATAGTTGGGGCTAAGTGCGTTCCGGCTGTGATGATGCTTGCATATAGCGCATCTACTTTTTTTCCTATTTCAGGAGTACTACCAGCTGTTACTTTTAAAATCTTCGTAACAGTATGTTCTTTGTCCCCAGGGTTAATTCTCTCAGGAGAATAGCCACAAAAAAAGTCTTCATTAAACTTCATACCAGAAAACTTCTCAAGAACAGGTACACATTCTTCTTCTGTAGCACCAGGGTAAACAGTAGACTCATATATAACTATGTCATCTTTTTTAAGGACTTTGCCTATAGTCTCACTTGCTTTCATTAAAGGTGTTAAGTCTGGTCTTTTATTCTTATCTATAGGTGTTGGTACAGTTACTATATAGATATTATAGTCTTTAATATCTTCTACACTTGTAGTGAACTTCATGTTATTTGAAAGTGCTTCGTTCACTTGCTTTTCATCTAACTCTAAAGTTCTATCGAAGCCACCTTTCAGTTCATCAATTCGTGTTTGGTAAATATCGAAACCTACAACACTATACTTACTACTAAAAGCATGTGCCAAAGGTAAACCCACATATCCTAAGCCTATGATACAAATCTTGCTATTTTTCATGTTATTTTTTCTCTGCTAAATAATTTATAATTCTATTTAAAATTATATTTATATGTTTAAAAGATATTATAGCTATTTTTATGCCTTCTATAATATCATCTTCATTATTAGGGTACTCATGCGTGAGTTGATTTCGTAATTTTCTGTACTCCAACCACTTATAACTATCTTCTATAATGCCAAATTTTTCTAGTTTGTCCAAAATATCTAATAGAGACATACTATCTTTATACTCACCTATCTCATCTAAAAAAACTTTAAATAGCTTTTCACCCATCATATCTTGCAACTTTATAAACCTATAAATAAAAGTATCAACAGTTTTTATTTTTTCAAAATCTTCAAAAACATCAGAACTTAATTCATTCCAATCCTCTATTTCTTGAAGTGCTAATACAAGTCGTCTTTTATGTAAATTAATTTTTGATACAACATCATTTATCATAAAAGGATTCCTTCTTTCTTAATTGTATCAAATATTGACAAATATTTACTTTGAGGTGTTTGTACAATTACATCAACCTTTCTAAAGATACCTGCAAGTTCTATCTTTGTTAAAATTTTAATTTTTTTAGCTAACGATATATTTTGTTTAGTTTTAATGCAGATATCTATATCTCCACCTTTTTTATCATCGTAAATTCTACTTCCAAAAAGAATTATTTTTGCATCAGAAATACTGTTTAGAATAACATCTTTAATAATAGTAATTTCATTTACAGATAAGCGCATACTCTATATTTTCCCCAAATCAACTTTAAAAAATTCCACATACCAGTCTACGAAGTTATTTATCCCTTCTTCTATTGTCGTTTTTGGTTTATAGTTTAAGTCTGCTATTAAGTCACTAACGTCTGCGTAAGTACTTGGGACATCTCCAGCTTGAATGGGGAGCATATTTTTTTCTGCTTTCTTACCTATTTTTTTCTCAAGAGCTTCTATAAAGTCCATAAGTTTTACAGGATTGTTATTTCCTATATTATATATTTTGTAAGGAGCTGGTGAACTTGAAGGATCTGGATTCATCCCATCCCATTCTTTGTTTCCTTTAGGAGGGTTATCATTAACTCTTATGATTCCTTCTACTATATCATCTATATATGTAAAATCTCTTTGCATATTTCCATGGTTAAATACATCTATAGGTTTACCTTCTATAATAGCTTTCGTAAAAAGGTAAAGAGCCATATCTGGTCTTCCCCAAGGTCCATAAACTGTAAAAAACCTAAGTCCTGTTGTAGGGATGCTATAAAGGTGAGAGTAGGTATGTGCCATTAGCTCATTACTCTTTTTACTCGCAGCGTAAAGACTCATAGGATGATCTACATTTGAGCTAGTAGAAAAAGGTTGCGATTCATTGAGTCCATAAACTGATGAGCTACTCGCGTAAGATAGACCTTTTATATTGTTATGTCTGCATGCTTCTAAAATATTCATGAAACCAGCTATATTGCTACTTATATATGCAGATGGATTAGTTAAAGAGTATCGTACTCCTGCTTGTGCTGCAAGGTTGATAACCTTATCGAATTTTTCTTCTTTAAATAATCTATCTATATTTTCTTTATCTTCTAAATCTACTTTTATAAATGAATAATTCTCATATTTTTCTGAATGTAAAAGTTGATTGTACTCTATTAAAGCACCATCTTCTAAACTCTTAACTATACCACCTCTCATTAATCTTCCATACTTTACATTTTGGTCATAATAATCATTTATATTATCTAAACCAACAACAGAGTCACCTCTTTGTAAAAGTTTAATAGCTAAATGGCTTCCTATAAAACCCGCTGTTCCAGTTATAAGTATTTTCATGAATTATTACCTCTTTTCATATCTTCTTCTAGCTCAGTTTGTAGTCGTTCAAACTCAGTTCTTTTTCTTTCTATAAACATTCGGGTAAGATTTATTTTTTCTTCTAAACCCTCTTGTGTTAACAAGTATTTATAAGCTTTCTTATTTTTAGAGTTCACAAAGTTCTCAATTTTGACAAACCCTTTAAATAGTAAAGCTTTAATAACATAATTAACTTTCCCAACACTATAGCCTAAGTCATTAGCTAAAGCATTTTGGGATCTACTTGACTCAACATTTCTAAGTATTTCTAGTACGTCACTTTTCGGTGTTTTGTCAAATTCCATATTAATTTTCCCCATTTGCATATTCACTCAATGATTATAGCAGAACTTTAGTAACTATTCAATGAATGAATAGATATATTAGTCATATTAACTATCAGAATTAAAAATATCTCGTGTGTAGACTTTATCTGCAACATCTTTTATATTTGTAGATAATCTATTTGCCACAATTACATCACTTATATTTTTAAATTCTTCTAAACTTTTGATGACACGTGAATGAAAAAATTCATCTTCTTCAAACACAGGTTCATAAATAACGACTTCTATTCCCTTAGCCTTAATACGCTTCATGATGCCCTGAATAGCAGATGCTCTAAAATTATCACTTCCTGACTTCATAACAAGTCTGTATATACCTACCACTTTTGGCTTCTTTGCAATAATACTATCTGCTATAAAGTCCTTTCTTGTAGAGTTAGAATCAACAATTGCGCCTATTATATTACTCGGTACATCTTTATAGTTAGCACGTAATTGTTTTGTGTCTTTTGGTAAACAGTACCCACCGTAACCAAAACTTGGGTTATTATAATGTTGCCCTATTCTTGGGTCAAGTCCTACTCCATTTATAATATCTTTAGAACTTAGTCCATGTGTTTGCGCATAGGAGTCAAGTTCATTAAAGTAAGAAACACGCATTGCTAAGTATGTGTTTGAAAAGAGCTTGACAGCTTCTGCTTCTGTTGCGTCTGTTAGTAAAATATCTATCTCTTTTTTAATCGCACCCTGGGCTAAAAGACTGGCAAATACAGAAGCACGTTCAGACTTTTCCCCCACTATAATTCTACTTGGGTGAAGGTTATCATACAACGCACTTCCCTCTCTTAAAAACTCTGGAGAAAAAATAACATTTGTTGTATTAAACTTTTTATTTATCTCTTTGGTAAAACCAACTGGAACGGTTGATTTTATAACCATAGTAGCATGTGGATTAATCGCCAATACATCTTTTATAACCATTTCTACTAAAGAGGTATTAAAATAATTTGTATCAGGATCATAATCAGTAGGAGTAGCTATAATAATATACTCTGCATCTTTATATGCCTCTTGTTTATCAAGTGTTGCTTTAAAGTTTAAGTCTTTTGTTTGTAAATATTCAGTGATTTCTTTATCTTCTATGGGAGAAATTTTATTATTTAACATATCAATTTTTTTGGCCACTATGTCAAGGGCTACAACCTCATTATGTTGCGAGAGTAAAATCCCATTTGAAATTCCGACATAACCAGTTCCTACGATTGCAATTTTCATATTTTTTTATTTCCTTTTAACTTTTCTTTCAAAATTATTTTTCCAGCCTCTACACCTGGTTGATTGTAAGCATTTATATACATAAATTTTGCACAAAGAGATGTCAGTAACTCATACTCATACATTAAACCAGCTATAGCTTCCTCACAAACACCATCTATAGTCATAACATCACATGGTATGTCATTTAAGCTATTTATAGACTCTATTGTAGCGTCTGCTTGTTTGTTTATAAGTGTTGAGAATGCTATGCCATCCAAATAATCTAACTCTTCTAAACCATCAAGCTTAACATGTGGAATTTCTAAGTCATTGTCGAAATTATCCACTTTAATCACTGTAACTGTTTTATCTCTCTTTCCTTCTACTATTAACTGTAAAAAAGAGTGTTGGTCTATGGGTCCTATGATTCCGATGGGAGTGAGTCCTTGTCTTGTAGTATTTCTATCTATTTTACCAAGACTCTCTCCCCATAACTGAATATACCATTTGTTAAAACCTTCTAAGCGTGAGGAGTAGGAAAAAACAACATTAATGTTAAAGCTATTTTTATATTCTGTGAAAAATCTTGCTTTTTTAAGAATGCGCTGATTTGTATCTGATTGCACATTAAAAAAAGAATCGTGTATATTTTTAGAACCACTTAAAAGCGCATCAATGTCTATACCCACAATCGTTAAAGGCAACAAACCAACAGCTGAAAAAACAGAAAATCTTCCACCTACATTTTTTGGTATTTCAAAAGTTTTTATAGCATTTATTTTTGCGTATTCAAAAAGTTTAGAATCATTTTCAGTAATAATTAAAGTATTCTTTTTATCACATGGTACAAGAGAATTAATGTATTTAAAAATGGAGATTGTCTCAACAGTCATACCAGACTTAGAAATTACTATAAAAAGACTATCCTGAAGGTCAATATTTTCTATTTTAGACTGAATGTCTATGGGGTCAGTAGTTTCTAAAAAGAGAAGTTGTTTTTCTAACTTTTTAGAATGTTTTAAAAATTTATAAATAGCATATGTGCCAAGTGTACTCCCACCGATACCAATAACTACAATATTTTTCTGTTTTACAGTCTCTGCATACTTTTTAAAACTAGAAGTATCTTGATGCACTAAGTTATAGTAGCCTATAGACTCTTTTTCTTTTACTATCTCGTTAAATATATCTTTATCTGATATAGTTGGATTAAAATTGTGTTTATAATTCATTTTTTACTCGCAAGAAAATTGGAAACCTAGGGTTTCCTTTTGATGTTAAACCATAATATTTAAAAGTAATTATAGAACCTATTGTAGGGGGTAAAATACGCTCTTTATCTGTAAGTCCACTCCCTACTTTAATAACCTGCATATTTTTCATTTTACATGAGAGTGAGCCAAGCACACCCTCGTATTTACCTTTTCCTTTGTTATGTCCAATCACTTCACATTCTGTGTCTGTAAAACTTTTTATTTTAAACGCTTTATTTGTTCTTCCCGTATAATAGTGCATATTTCCATCTCTAACAACAAGTCCTTCCGCACCTTTGTCTTGCAAGCTTTTTTTATACGTGTTTAAATGTTTTTTATTTTGAATTTGTACTTGTTTTATGATTTTTATATAGTGAGAACTTTCAACAGTCTTTAATCGTTCTAACAAAGTACCCGTAGCATGTGGAACTTCAAAAATATTATATGTAATTTCTTTCCATTTGTCATGTTGCTTTTTTTTATTTACTATACGTACAATATTTGAAAAATCATCTCTTGTAGTCCAAAGTTCCCCGTCGAGTTCATGACTTGGAAAATCTTTTGTAAAAAATGCAGGACTACTAAAAAGCCTTCCGGAGCGAGAAATAAGTTTTTCACCATCCCAGTAGGCACGTACTCCATCAAGTTTTTCACTCATATACCACGAAGTGACGTTTACGTCTTCTTTATAATTTTTTAGTAAAAATAAATCTGGCTTTTGTGCAAAAAGAGATACAACAAAAAAAGTTAAAAAGAAGAGTTTCATTCTAGGTTATTTTTCTTTATTATAAAAGTAGTTTGTTGCTTGAACAAAGCCATCGACTGAACCACAATCAAACCTTTTACCCTTAAACTTATACGCTATAACCTTTCCTTGTTTTGCTTGTTCTAGTAAAGCGTCCGTTATTTGGATCTCTCCACCCTTCCCAGGTTTTGTATCTCTTAAAATATCAAAAATATCAGGTGTTAAAATATAACGTCCTATTATAGCAAGGTTAGAAGGGGCATCTTTAGGTTCTGGTTTTTCCACCATGTCATTCACTCGAACTATGTCATCTGTTAAAAAATCACCTGCGATAACACCGTATTTTTTTGTTTCACTTTTTGGAACTTCTTCAACGGCTACAATAGAGCATTGGTATTTTTCATACACTTCTATCATTTGAGAAAGTACTGATTTTTCTTCACAATCACACAAATCATCAGCTAAAACAACTGCAAAAGCTTCTTCACCAACAAGGGTTTCACCTGTTAATATAGCATGACCTAAGCCTTTCATTTCAACCTGTCTCGTATAAGAAAATGTACACGTATTTATAATATTACGAATACCATCCATTAATTGTTCTTTGCTCGTGCCATCTATTTGATTCTCTAACTCATACGAACGGTCAAAATGGTCTTCTATAGCGCGTTTACCTCGTCCTGTAACAATAGCCATAGTACTAAGACCTGCCGAAATTGCTTCTTCAACACCATACTGTAAAAGTGGTTTTGTTAAAACGGGCAGCATCTCTTTTGGTATAGCTTTAGTGGCTGGTAAAAAACGTGTTCCGTATCCAGCTGCAGGAAAGAGGCATTTTGTGATTTTCATAGTGTTCCTAATATGTGTTATTTAACGAGAGTAAATGTGCATAAACAAACTTCATAAAACCACCCGTTGCAAGCTTTTTAATTTTTCTTGATTCTAGTTTATTAAGCGCATTTTCATCAACTATATAAATACCACTTTTGAGCGTATATTCTTCTTTATTCATTTTTATAGAAATTTCTGCTTGCTTTAAAATACCAAGGCTATTGAGTAGTTTTGAAAATTCTTTAGTAGTATGTATATTATTATACACTGTAGTTACAAAATTAATAGCATTCTCACCAGCATCTGTTAAAGATTCTTCATCTTTAATTATCAAGTTCCCACCTTCTTGCTCAAAAAGTTCAGCTTTTGCATCTACTGTAATAAAACTATTTTTACCATCACTTCCTAGTCCAAAAGGGTAACATCGAAGCGCGGCTGGAATGTACTTGTTTTCTTTCCAAGTATTTTCTTTACTTAAAAGTAAGTTTCCACCTTCTTCACCACCAAGAACAACCGATGGGTAAATATCGCCACTTTCATCTTTTACAAAAACTATAATTACGGACTTCATCGCTACGAGAATCTCTTCTAAACCAATAGGTGATAAATAAACATCTTTTGTAAATTCATAATTTGCATAAGGTGATAATTTCAAATCCTTATGAACTTTTTTATCTAATATTTCTGGGTTTTTAAATATATTTGCTAGCATGTGTGTTTGGATCCTTTTATTTGTTTCTCATTTTTAAATTTATAAATCAAAGTTTACTCTTCCATTACAAAGACTTTCTTTAAAGTTATAAGTCTATGTTGTAAAGTTCTCTTATTTGCTCTTACAAGGACCTACCGTTATCTTATCAGCATTTTTAAAAACTGTTTTCTTTCCGATACCTTTAACCTTACTTAGTTCTTTTATCGTTTTAAAACAATGTGACTTTCGAAATTCTATAATAGCCATTGCTTTTTTAACGCCTACACCGTGTAAACTGACAAGTTCTTTTTCATTCGCATTATTAATATCGACAGATCCAAACAACATATTTACAGCTAAAAGCATCATAAATAAATATTTCATATAATTCTCACTTTTTTAATTTA
>NZ_JAEMVA010000040.1 GCF_029215955.1 Sulfurimonas sp. SAG-AH-194-I05 | reverse complement strand
TTTATTCACATTTAAAAGGATCAACGCATGAAAAAAATTCTAGCTAGCGCACTTCTTATAGCAAGTACAAGTCTCTTTGCTTCAAATGAAACAAAACTTCTTCCAATATTTGATGCAGATTATTGTCCAGCACCTACTATTGCTCTTATGGGTGGATATGGTAAATACTCTGGAACTACTGATGGAAGTACATTATATGGACTGGAACTTGGTTTTGGATGTCCAGTGTTTCAGATAAAAGATCTAACTATTAACCAAGTACTAAGTCTTGTCCATTCTTCAAAAAATGGTTTAACAACAAACGCCTTAGAGATGAATCCTCGAATTATGTTTGATATATCTGACAAAATGCAATTTGGATTTGGTCCAGGACTTGGCTTTATCTTTGCAGATGGAGAAAAAAGCGATACTATTTTTGCTTTAAATATTGGAGCATCACTTAACTATGACATCACAAAAGATATATTTGTAGGAATAGAGTACCGTTACCAATGGGCTGGAGATGCTGATATTTTAAATAGTGGCGTAAAAACGAACCTTGATAATGGTCGTACTTTATTAAAAATTGGTACACATTTCTAAGAATCTTTGTCATAGATAAAGATTTAGCTATAATTACAACTCGACAAATTTTTAAAGAAAGTGGGTGATGTGGTATGCCAGGAATAGTACTTCGTTCAGATGATAACTTTGATGCATCTTACCGCCGTTTCAAGAAGCAGACTGACCGTAACTTAATCGTTACCGAAGCTCGTGCTCGCCGTTTCCATGAAACGGAAACTGAAAAGCGTAAGAAATTCAAAATAGCTTCTCGTAAGAAAATGCTTAAACGTCTTTATATGATGAGACGTTACGAATCACGCCTATAAGATAAGCCTTCGGGCTTGTTTTACTCGTAAAATAGGGGTTTAACAACTACTTCAAGTTTTCTTTTTTACTGTACATTAATTCCCTAAGTTCTTCATTCTCTCCAAAGAAGCTTCAATAGATATTTTACTAAAATTTGCTTCGTCTAATAATGCTTGTGTTTCTTTTTTATTATAAAAATCTTTGCTAAACTCTTCTGCTGTATTATCTTTCAAAAAACCATCTAAAAATATTTCTGGTTCCATGTAGTCGATAATACTAATTCTTTCTGCTTCACCTTCATAAATTTCAAATTCTTTGCCTAATTTACTTAAGGCATGAATCACTTCATTATACCAAGCATTAAATTGTGCATTTTCAACTGTGCCATAAAGTACACCTATAAGCTTATATGCCTTTTTCAAAATTTTAAGTTCTTCTTCTGAAGATCCTTCTCTTAAGGTGTTGTACATATCCATTGCTATTTCATAACTATCTTCTTCACTTATATTCAAAATAGCATACACATCTTGCATTGCGTGGATACTTTTTATTTTTTCTGACATCGAAACTCCCTTCTTTTTAAAGTATTGTTTTTTGAATGAAAATCTTACACTAAAAAATATAATTTTCCAAACTACATTTTAAGTAATGTACTACACCTTATTTCATAATCTCTTATTTTTTTCTTTTTTGTTGTTTGCAAATCTTCAAAGTAAAAACATTTTTGATACGTATCGTTGTAATAGATTTTCCAAAGAGCAGTAGGAACAGCTATTTTATTTATCCCGATTCTGATGGGTTCTTTATTATAAACTATACCATTGAGTACATTCATTTTTCCATACCGAACTGAGAGTATTTTTCCAAATTTTTCTATAGCTCTTAATGCTCTAATTTTATCGAGTGTTGCCGATATATAAGGGATAGTATTACTCATTACATAGGTTGAAATAAGAGCAGTTTGAGAGTAGTCAAAAGAACTTGTATCTGCTATTCTACTTTTAAAAACTTTAAGCCCATTGTACTTATAATCTTTAGCTGCACTTCTATAAGTATTTGATATTTTTCTATTTTTGTAATATTTAGGTCTAAATTTTTCATGTGTTTGACTCGCTCTTGATGCTTCAATAGAATAAGAAACATACTTTGCACCCTTCATTTCAAAATCGTAGCACGTTGTAAAGTAACCTCCATTGGAGAGAATCTGATCACATTTTTGTTTTGTAAAGTACTTCTTAAGGTCTATTTTATCTACAGGGGTTGCATTACCCGTAATAAAAATGAACATCATAAATAATGCTATTTTAGTCATACATGTTCTTTATAGTTAAATCTTTCCATACATCTCTTTATAAAAAGTAATTGCATGTCGATCACTCATAGAAGCTATATAGTCTGCGATAATTCTATGCTTCGGTTTATGTCCAAGTTGCTTGTAGCAGATTTCTGGAAGCATTTTATCTTCTTCCATTAAACCATTATACAGGCCTATTACAGCTTGTTTCCCTGCATACATTTTTGTTACAATATTTTTATGTTGGTAAAGCTTTTGAAAAAGAATTTTCTTCAATTTTTTTAATTTCGTTTCTAAATCTTTTTCTAAACCTATGGGAATAACCGATTGAGAATCATATCTTGCACTTTGTACATCTTTACATGTAATGTTACACCGTGAAAATTTTAAAAGTGAATAAACAAGATGATTTATAAAATGTGAACTAAAACGATAACGAAACATTTCATCATCATCTTCTGTTATTCCCTCAGCTTTAACTTTTTCTAAAATTTCACAAACAAGTTCACTTTCTTTTAAGTCATCAAAACTAATAAGTCCAGAATTAATTCCATCGTCTATATCGTGACTTGTATATGCGATTTCATCTGCTCTGTCTACAATCATAGCTTCTATAGTTGGATGCGTATCAAGATTAAACTTTTCATTAATACTTCGAGGGAGAAAGCTTTTTCTGTACGGATAAGAATGTTTTAAAATTCCTTCTAATGTTGCAAAAGTAAGATTGAGTCCATTAAATGCTTTATAACGTTTTTCTAAGAGAGAAACTACACGAAAACTTTGAAAATTATGCTCAAAACCATTTGTGAAACCATCCTTTTTTAAACATTCATCTAAAGTGTCTCCACCCACATGTCCAAAAGGTGTATGCCCTAAATCATGTGCAAGGGCAATAGCCTCTGCTAGTGCTTCATTGAGCCCTAAAGTAGAAGTAATTGAACGAGCAATTTGAGAGACTTCTATAGAGTGTGTTAAACGTGTACGAAAAAAATCACCCTCTTGATTTAAAAAAACTTGTGTCTTGTACTCTAACTTTCTAAAAGAGGCTGAGTGAATAATTCTGTCTCTATCTCTTGCATAAGGCGAGCGAAAATCTCCGTCTATTTCATAAAAACGTTCATGTGGTTGCAAAAACAATCCTTATGATTTTTTTAAAAATTTTGTAAGTATATGAATTTTAACACCATTTACACGACCTTCAATATGCTCTACATCATTATGCACCAGACCTATATTTCGTACAGCAGTTCCTCTTTTTGCAGTAAAACCAGTCCCTTTAACATCAAGATCTTTTGTAATAACTACGGTATCACCAGCTTGCAGTATGACCCCATTTGCATCTTTATACACAAGTTTTTCTTCGCTTGAAAGCCCAGCATCTGCCCAAGATTTAGTCGTCTCTTCCATATACATCATGTCTACTAAATCTTGGCGACCTAGCATGTGTAAAAGTCTATAGCTCATAACTGCAACTGCTGGAATTTCACTCCACATAGAATCATTTAAACAATTAAAATGTGTCTCATCAAGTTCCCCACACTCTATCTGCCCTTTGCAGTTTGCACAAAGGTAAATCGATTGTTCTTCACTTGCATCGGATGGGCTAACTTCTGTGAGACTTACAGCCTCGCTACTTCCACATAATTCGCATACACTACTTCTACTCATTGTTACTTTCCTTTTTCGATTATAAAGAAATTATATCGAATCTTCACTTTTTGTTTCGAAATAATTATACACTCAAATAAAAATAAGTTAGTTTCTTCCTCGTGGTTTATTTCTTGCGTTTCCTCGCGAATTTCCACCACCTCTATTTCTGTTTCCACCACCACGACCACGTCCGCCACCTCCCATGTTGATAGGTTCAGCTTTTATACTAGGATCAGGTGCAAAACCTTTTACAATAGTTTTGTGAATATCTTTTTTTATAAGTTTCTCTATGTTTGCTAAGAATTCATCTTCATCAACACATACTAAACTCACAGCCTCACCCTTGTTTCCTGCACGGCCAGTTCTACCTATGCGGTGAACATAGTCCTCAGGAACATTTGGAAGTTCATAATTCACAACATGTGGAAGTTGATCTATATCGATACCACGTGCTGCAATATCAGTCGCTACAAGCACTTTCACTTTTCCAGCTTTAAAATCTGCTAATGCTTTAACGCGTGCATTTTGACTTTTGTTACCATGAATAGCAGCAGATGAAATACCATCAGTTTCTAACTGTCCGCTTAAACGGTTTGCCATATGTTTTGTACGTGTAAACACTAAAACTTGTTTCCAATCATCTTTTTTAATTAAGTGTGTTAAAAGTTCTCTTTTTTTTGTTTTATCAACAGGATGTACAACTTGCTGAATTTGTTCAGAAGACTGGTTTGTTCTTGCTACTTCAACTAAAACAGGAGCGTTAAGAAGTGAATCTGAGAGTTTTTTAATATCTTTAGAATACGTAGCAGAAAAAAGAAGTGTTTGTTTTTGTTTTGGAATAACAGCTAAAACTTTTTTAATATCATTTATAAAACCCATGTCTAACATTCTATCGGCTTCATCAAGAATTAAAAAATCAACCTTTGAGAGGTCTATCGTTTTTTGAGAAATATGATCAAGTAAGCGCCCAGGAGTTGCAACGACAATATCGATACCCTTACGTAATGCAGTAATTTGTGGGTTAATTTTAACACCACCAAAAATAGTACACGATTTAAAAGGTAAAAATTTACCATATAAAGCAACACTTTCTTGTACTTGAATAGCAAGTTCACGGGTAGGTGTCAAAATTAACGCCTTAACATGTGTCTTTTTTGTTGGCTTATGCTCTGAGAGTAGTTGTAACATTGGTAAAGTAAAACCAGCAGTTTTTCCTGTACCTGTTTGTGCCCCTGCTAAAATATCTCTTTTTTTAAGTATAACTGGGATTGCTTCTTTTTGAACAGGTGTCGGCTCTTCATAGCCTTGTTCTTTTATTGCTCGTAGGAGTTGGTCACATAGACCTAGGTTTTTAAATGACATAAAATAGTATTCCTTTTATTAATAGTTAATATTAACATAACTTAATACCAATACAGTTTAAAGCCGATAAAGGGTATAATCAGCTAATTAAACTTCAAGGATTCCACATGCCTACGCAAGAATACACTCTTAAAAGACACAACCACAAGGTTCATCCATGTAAAGATGATAAGAAAGAGGCATTACTCAACTTTTTAATAGAAAAAAATGCTGCTAAAAAGATTCTTGTAGTGACAGCTACTAAAACAGAACTAACATGTGAAAATACAAACGTTAGTATAGTGAGTGATGAGGAGTTACTTCAAGATACAAGTCTCACATGTGAGCTTATGATTAGCTATGATTTACCATCAAAAGCATCAAAGTATTTAGCACGAATTAGCAGAACTTCTACCTATGCTTTTATACTTGTTAATCCTAGTGAAGAAAGAGTGATTCATCCAATAGAGACGCTTATAGGCCGTGCAATTATGCAAGAAGATGTAGAAGGTTTTACAGAACCTAAACCTGAAGAAAAACAAGCACAACCAAAAGTGCTTGACAAAAACAAAACCCCTCGTGAAAATAGAGCACCTAGAGATGCTAAAAGAGAATTTAAACCACGCGACGACAGAAAACCTCGTGATAATAAATATAATGATGATAAGGGTGAGAGAAAACCTTGGGAAAAGAAAGAAAGAAAGGAAAATAAATTTTTAGGAAAAGATGAAAATGGAAAAGGCATTTTTTCAGGAAAATCAGGAGATAGAAACCACCGTCATGATGGAACTCCAAGAGCAAAACCTACAAAACTAACAGGTAAAAAAATATCTATTAAATCCCTCAAGAAAAAAGAAGACTAATACCTACTTTTTTTCTTTAAGAACTTCGAGTTGATCTTGGGGAAGTACAATTTTTTTCTCTAAAGTAAAAGCTTTCTCTGCTTCTGAATCTACATAATTTCTGCACTCTGCAGGAAAAGGTGCAAAGGGGTCTTTTACTAACCTATCACACATCATTCCGTTAATCACAAAATGTGAACAACCACTCATCAACAAGGGAAATAAAACAATTATTTTATACATTATGACTTCTTCTTTATAATTAAATCTAAGTACTTCGATGGTGTAACACGCATCATTTCTTGTGCTAACCAGCGTATTTGAAAATAAGCAGCACCACTCTCACGAAGCGTAAAATAGTTTTTTAAACTTCTAAGATTAAAGGTAACAACCATGTCTACTTTTACGTTATCTGAAATAATATGTTTAAAAGCATCACCAACATTACGTTTCTTTTTTCCATCTTGAAGTGCTTTAAACAACTCTTCAGCATTTTTTATTTGCTCTAAAAAAGGAAGTGAACTTTTAGCAACTGCAATAGAGTAAAAATCATCTACTGTTTGTGTTTGATACGCTAATTTTTCATAAATAGTATTTATCTCAATTTTATTATACGCTTCATTTGAAGTAACAAACATATTAAAAGTAAGAACCTTTGTTATAAAAAATTCTTTATCATCTCCAACTTTCGCCGCAACAAAAGCATTTATAATCGAACTCATAGTATAACGGGTGCTACGAACACTTATAGCTTGAATACGGTGACGCGCATGTTCTTGTAATACACCACGAGAAGTTCCACGAATAAGAAAACTCAAATTTGCATGTTCTAAAATAGAATGGTGAAAGTACGTCCAAGCTAAATCATCTAAAAGATTAGAATCTTCAATAGCATTGAGTGAATCACACATCTCCTCATCTGGCATTACATGCTCTATCTCTTTAATAACATCATTTTCGCTGTTAGTAAAAGAATCATAGCACGTACGTGCAGCTGCTTCTGCCACACCGATACCTGTGTCTTGAAGTAAAACTACTTCCGGTTTGCTATACTCAATTCCGTAAACATTTTCCATTTTTTTGCCTATACTACTTTCAAAGATTTATCACTGACTGACATCATGTGAATTAAAGTACGTAAGGCTTCATTTACTGATTTTGTATCTGGAAAAATCTTTCTTACATCTTTATCAAGCTTAATAATATTTACACCTGCTTTATATTCTTTAGAATATTTACCACGTACACCATTGCTAAAATTGTATTCGTCTAACATAGTATCTTTCTCATTCATATTAATGCTCCTCATAAAAGGTTGTTTCTTTTTTAGTTGCTCTTCGTGCTGAAATAATTCGAATTACATCAATTTTTTCCAGATGTACAACAACTAAAGTGTTAAATTCTAAGGACTTTCCAATTAAAATAAGTCTATTTTCATTTTCAAAATATATATCTTCTATAGTAATAGATAAGTCATCGCCAAAGGCTGTACTTGCTTCTTCAAAACTAATACCATGCTTTTTTTTATTTGACAAAGCTTTTGTATTATCCCATTCAAATACTAAAGCCATTGCAGCATCCTCTTAACTTCTATAAATCCATTTTAGCATAAATTAGATTAGTTTTATTTTTGAATCCCATCTAAAATAGGTACAAAATCACAGTCTTCTAGTTCTTCTTTTTCTATCTTAGTACCATTTTTAGTAAAACGCATAATAACTTGCTTCATCCCTTTTTTCATAGGAGCAACTAAAATACCGCCATCACTTAACTGCTCAAAGAGTTTTTTTGGTATCTCTTTGGCTGTTGCTGAAAAAAGAATTCTATCATATGGAGCGTATTGTTGCCAGCCATTTTGACCATCATCTGTTCGTGTGTGAATGTTATGAATTTTTAACTCACGAAAACGTGTTTTTGCTTCTAACATAAGTGATTCTATACGCTCTATTGTAAAAACTCCACGGTACATGTGGGAAAGTACTGCGGCTTGGTAACCACTCCCACACCCTACTTCTAAAATTCTATCTGCGCCCTGTGGTTTTAAGTACTCACTCATTTTTGCAACCGTTAGTGGTGAGCTTATCCATTGTGAAGCAGCCATTGGGAGAGCATCGAGTTTATATGCACTATGCTTAAAACCATTAGGAACAAAAAGCTCTCTATTTGTGCTTGCTATCGCATTTTTAACCTCGTCTGAGAGTTTAAACCTTTGGTCACATTCTTTTGCTAGTCGCAGTGTTTTTGTTGCTGTTATTCTATCCATCGTTCGTTTCCAATCCCTACATCAATGTACCGTCTCATAAGACTTATCTCTTTTTTACTATATACAACTTCTAAGCAAGGTGTATTCCCGTTATAAAGAGCCTCCCCTTTTGGGTTAATAATCCCACTCATTTTTGAGCACGTATCATTCATAGAATCACTCGCAACAACATAGCACTGGTTCATAATTGCCAAGGTTTGTGTGAGTGCTTTAAAGTGCTCTGCTCTTAAAACTCCCCACCATGAGGGAGTTGCGATAACATCAGCACCCTCACACAACTTCCATAACTCTTTAAAACGAAGCTCAAAACACACTAAAATAGCTATCTTTATCCCCTCTACTTCAATAATTTCCACATGCGAGTCTTCACCCTCGCTAAAATACTCATGTTCTCCACCAAAATGAAAAAGTCGTGCCTTTGCTCTCTCATGAATCACCTCACCATTATGAATAACTTTTACCCTATTATAAAATGCACCCTCACTTTTTTCTATCATTGTTAAAATAATGATTTTTTGAAAAGAAAGTTTTTTAATACGGGAGAGTGCATATTGCGTAAAATCTGCTGCTTTATCAAAGTTTTCGTAATCAAAACCAGTTAAACATACTTCAGGAGCAACAACTAAAGATTGCTCAGGTGTATGTTGAAGAAGTTCAAGGAGTGCAACTAAGTTCGCTTCATAATCTGAAGTTGTTTTAAAAAGAAGAGAATGAAGTGTATAATTTCTCATGTATCATATAAACTTAAAAATCATCATCAAAAGTTAATGAACCTTTTGAGTAGTTTGTAACAGTAGCCTCAAAAAAGTTTGTTTTTTGGTCATTAAACTTTGCAAAATCATCAACCCATTTAATTGGATTCGTTACATTATAAATTTTTTCAAATCCTACTGAAGTTAATCTATCATCTGCAAGGTATTGAATGTATTGTTCAACTATTGCGTCTGTTAGCCCTAAAATTTGTCCTTGCGTTATGTATTTTCCCCATTCAGTTTCAAGAACCACTGCTTCTTTAAACATCTCAATAACTTCAGCTTTTAATTTTTCACTAAAGAGGTCTGGTCTTTCTTTTTTAAGGGTGTTAATAAGATTTTGAAAAAGAACAAGATGCGTTACCTCATCTCTTTGAATAAAACGAATCATTTGTGCAGAACCTAACATTTTTCCTGAACGTGCAAGTGTATAAAGATATGTAAAGCCACTATAAAAATAAATTCCTTCTAAAATTTGGTTTGCAAAACATGCTTTAACAAAGTTTTCTTCCGTTGGATTTTTTGCTAATTCTAAGTACTTACTCGCGATTGCATCATTTTTATTTTTAAGCATCATATCTCTACGCCAAAGGTCATAAATTTCTTCTGAGTTTGTTGAAATAGTATCAACCATAACAGCATAAGACTGTGAGTGAAGTGCTTCTTCAAATGATTGTCTTACTAAAATTAAGTTAAGTTCAGGTGCTGTGACATAAGGATTTATATTGTCAATAATGTTATTTGTTTGTAAAGAATCCATAAATATAAGTTGTGAAAGTGCTTTATCATACGCTGTTTTTTCAGCTTCAGTAAGATTTTTATAATCATTTACATCACGCGTCATGTCAACTTCTTTTGGAAACCATGTGTTATTTAACATCATCTCCCAAAGGTTATATGCCCATTGGTATTTGATATTATTAAGCTCAAATATACCTGTTGGATTTCCACCAAATATTTTTCTATCGTTTACACTTTCTTTTGACTCTGGATTATATATTTTTTTTCTATTCATTAGTTTAACTTAACTCCACATTTAATTACAACCATTATAGCATCACTATGTATAAACTATTATAAGCTTTTTTAATTAAGTACTATCGCTCTTTTAGCATAGATATATGTTACAATTTAGCACACATATTTTCAGCACAAGATATTCTATAGATATAATACTAGTTATTCAAAAGACTTATGATATTCTTACTTATAAAACACAAAAGGTGCTCTCAATGAATGCAAAAATGTTTGAAGAATATGACAAATACATAATAGCATCCTCAACAGATACAAAGGGTATTATTACCTATGTTAGTCAAGCATTTTGTGACATATCTGGTTACACCTCCCAAGAACTAATAGGAAAATCCCACAGTATAGTACGACATCCCGATACACCCCAAGAGGTATTTTCAGAACTTTGGGAAACACTTCATGCCAATAAAGCATGGAAGGGTGAGATTAAAAATAAAACAAAAGATGGTAACTACTACTGGGTGGAAGCTACTGTTTCACCACTTTTTGAAAATGATATTCTTATAGGTTACAGTTCTGTACGAAAAGATATTACATCTACAAAGTTTTTAGGTGAACATGATGAAATTATTACTACACTTTTTGATTCCTTACATGATATAGTAGTTTTAACTGACGGTATACAAATTCGTTTTGTAAATAAAGCCTTTTTACGCTTTACAGGCTATAAAACACTCGAAGATTTTCGAGCTGATTACCGTTGTATTTGTGATATGTTTGACACAGAAGATTTACGCTACCTACAACAAATGATGGATGATGTTCCTTGGACACAGTATGTAGTTGAACATCCAGATGATGTGCATCAAGCAAAAATCATTAAAGATGGAAAAGAACACCTTCTTGGCGTTGATGTTCACGATGTTGTCATGCAAGGAAGTAACTTTTATCTTGCAGTTTTAAGTGAAAGTTTAGTTATTAAAAACTTAAATGCAACCCTTCAAGAGCAAATCGACAAAAAAGAAATTGTTTTACATGACTTAAAACGCTCACAAAATAAAGTCGTAGAACAAGAAAAAATGGTAGCCCTTGGACAACTCATAGCCGGTGTTGCACATGAGGTAAACACTCCGCTTGGTGCTATGAAATCATCTTCAGGGTCTATTTTAGAATCTATGACACTTCTTTTAGACAACTTACCAAATCTTTTTACATCACTTGAACATAAAGACAAAGATTTATTCTTCGACTTTTTAGACATGATTGCAAAGCAAAAAGATATCTTATCGACACGTGATGAGCGAAAAGTAAAAAGAAGTCTTGCAAAAGAGTTAGAAAATGAAAACATTATTGATTCTATTTTTATAACAGATAGACTCATCGATATGAAATGTTATAAAGATGTTAGTAAATACTATCCTCTTTTTAAACATAAGCATCGTAAACTTATTGTTGAGACCGCATACAACGTTTCAGACTTACAGTTTAATGTTTATAACATTAATGAAGCAATTAAACGTGCTTCTAAAATCATTTTTGCTTTAAAATCTTTTGCTCGCTATGACTATAGTGGAGATCCTGTAAAAGCAAATCTTGTCCAAGGGGTTGATACGGCACTTACTATTTATGCAAATAAAATTAAGAAAGGTGTTACTATAGTAACAAGCTATGAAGAGGTACCTGATGTTCTATGTTATGTTGATGAACTCAACCAAGTGTGGACAAACCTAGTTTTTAATGCTATTCAAGCTATGAACTATAGTGGAACACTTACTTTAGATATTCGACAAAAGGACGATTTTATTATGGTTTCTATTACTGATACCGGTTGTGGTATACCTGATAAAATAAAAGATAAAATATTTGAACCATTTTTTACAACGAAGCCTTCTGGTGAGGGAAGTGGTTTAGGTCTTGATATAGTGAAAAAAATTATTGATAAACATCACGGAAAAATAGAATTAGAAACAGAGGAAAATGTAGGAAGTACATTTAAAATATATATCCCTGTAGCTTTGGAGGAAACAAACAATGTATAACGGTGCAATCTTATGTGTGGATGACGAAAGAATGATTCTCGACTCACTCAAAAGCCAACTTAACCGTGCTTTTGATGGTAAGTATTTAATTGAAATTACAGAAAGTGCTGATGAAGCACTTGAAATTTTAGAAGAATTTATAGAAGATAAAATAGAATCAGTAGTGATTGTCTCTGATTGGATGATGCCAGGAATGAAAGGTGATGAGTTTTTAATAAAAGCACTTGAAATTCTTCCAAGTGTTAGTAATATTTTACTTACAGGTCAAGCGGATAACGATGCTATTGAAAATGCAAAAAACAATGCAAACTTACACAAACTTATTTTTAAACCTTGGGATGTTGACGAACTTGTCGATGCAATCCAAACTGGAATGAAAGGCTAGGGATGAAAAATGAGGTAATTATATGTGTTGATGATGAAATTGTAATTTTAAATTCTTTACGTAGTGAATTATCCAAACATTTTTCTGACTATACTATAGAGTTAGCCGAAAGTGCAAAAGAAGTTTTAGAAGTTATAGAAGAACTCAAAAAAGATGGTCATGAAATTTTAGCAATTGTAAGTGATTACCTAATGCCTGAAATGAATGGGGATGAACTTCTTATACAAATTCACAAAAAATATCCTGAAATAATGAAAATCATGCTGACAGGTCAAGCAAATGTTGAAGGCGTTGGTCGTGCAATTAATGAAGCTGACCTTTATAGATACCTCTCAAAACCTTGGGAGAGAGATGATCTTGTTATGACAATTAAACAAGCCATTAAAAGTTATAAAGACACAAAATGTATTGCAGCGTATAACAAAAAACTTGAGAGTGAAATTAAGTTAAAAACTTATGATTTAGTTATGGCTCTTGAAAAACTTGAGACGCAGATAAAAGAAAAAAATGTTATCCAAAAAAAATTAGTAAGAATAGCTACCATTGACCCACTAACAAGTATCTATAACAGAAGAAAATTTTTCTCTGTTGGAGAAAAAGAATTTCAACATGCCCTTCAAACACAGACGAACCTTCATATTATTATGATTGACCTCGATCACTTTAAGTACGTCAATGATACCTATGGACATGATACAGGAGATGTAGTTTTAAAACAGTTTGTTAAAATAGTAGCTAAACGTATCCGTTTTCCAGAGATACTTTTTGCCCGTATTGGTGGAGAAGAATTTTTACTTTTACTTAAAGACAAAACGAATGCAGAAGCTATGCATATAGGACAAGATATTCGTGAATTAATTTCTAGTGCACCCATAGAGCATAAAGAAAATAGAGTAAATGTATCTGTGAGTATAGGAATTTCTTCCTTTAACGAGAACGATAAAACCATAGATGATCTCATAGCCCGTGCAGATACGTACCTTTACTGTGCAAAAAATAATGGAAGAAATATGGTTATAGATGCTAAAAGTTATAGCTTCTTAAAAGATTATCTCTCAAATAACTAGTACTTTTAAGCCTGCCTTTGGTTTAAAAAACAGACACCTACAAACGCTGTATGCAACATTTTTTAGAAAAATAAAACAACCCAAAATAACAGTTGAAGAATTTATTTTAAGTGATGGTGATTTTCTTGAATGTTATTGGCATAAAACAAACTCTTTAGAGGCTAACACTCCTATAGTTATACTTTTTCATGGGCTAACAGGTTCTTATAAGTCACCCTATATTCAAGGTATCATGCAAGAACTCTCTTCAAAAGGATTTCATACAGTTTTGATGCACTTTAGGGGTTGTGGCACGCGTATGAATTCTTTACCACGTTCTTATCATAGTGGAGCAACAGAAGATGCCCTCGAGTTTATACAAAGTATTCAAAAAAGATTTCCACATGCGAAGATTCATGCAGTAGGATTTTCCCTTGGTGGTAATATGCTTTTAAAACTTCTTGGGGAAAATCCGAACAATTCACTACTTCACAGTGCTGTAAGTGTCTCCCCTCCGCTACAACTAGATGTATGTGCCGATGCAATAAACAATGGATTTTCACTTTTTTACCAATGGCATTTAATGGTAAACTTGCGTAAATCTCTTCTCACAAAATTTAAACTTCATCCTATGGAAAGACTTATACACATAAAGAAGAAAGAAGTCAAAGAACTTAAAACATTTTGGGATTTTGATGGTGCATACACAGCACCTATTCACGGATTTAAATCGGCTCAAGATTATTATACACAATGTAGTTCCAAACAGTTTTTACATAAAATCACTCTACCAACACTCATAATACACTCTGCTGATGATCCCTTTATGAATGAAAAAATTATTCCAACTTCAAAGGAACTCTCTCACAGTATACAATTTTTCTTATCTCCACATGGTGGACATGTGGGTTTTGTCGCTGGTACTATCTTCAAACCAAGGTATTGGCTCGATTCTACTATCAGTACGTTTTTTACTAGCTCTCACTAGAAGTATTATTTATTAATTTACATTATTTTAATTATTTGTCGATATAATAGTATCCAAAATTATTTTAAACATAAGGAAAATAAATGAAAAATATAAATAAAAATTTTATCTTAACACTCCTTTCTCTTCTTGCATTTACAAATATTCAAGCAAATCCAACAGGAAAAGAACTTTTTATACAAAAATGTACAAGTTGTCACTCTATTAATATGCCAAAAAGTCAAAAAGATTTACATGCACCACCTGCTGTAGGTGTAATGTTTCATTTAAATAACCATTTCGATAATAATGAAGATTTAATAGCACATATAGAATCGTTTACAATGAATCCTACAAGAGAAAAAGCAATCTGCAAGAGTATTCGAAGATTCGGAATAATGCCTTCACAAAAAGGTAAACTAACAAAAGAAGAATTAAGTTTAATAGCGCAATGGTTAGCAAATGATGTTTTTATAACAAGAAGTAAGTATAAAAGAGACAAAAAAGCGATGTTTGATAATTAAGTTTAAAAAAGAAGTTTTCCACATGCTAAGCATGTGGAAATAAAGAAGACACTCTATTTAGGAGATTTACGAGACTCTCTTTTTCTAGCATTTTCTTCTAAGAATTTTTTACGAATACGGATAGACTTAGGAGTAACTTCTAGAATTTCATCATCTTCGATCCACTCTAATGCACGTTCTAAAGACATATCTCTAAATGGAATAAGTTTAATCGCTTCATCAGCACCTGATGAACGAACATTTGACTGTGCTTTACCTTTAATAGGATTAACAACTAAGTCATTTGAACGTGAATGTTCACCAATAATCATACCTTCATATACTTCAGTTTGAACACCGATAAATAACGCTCCACGGTCTTGAATACCAAACAATGAGAATGCTAAAGTAGAACCTGAAGTCATAGAAACAAGCGCACCATACGAACGAGAATCAACAGCACCTGAGAATGGACGGAAATCAATAAATGAGTGATTCATAACACCCTCACCTTTTGTGTCTGTTAAGAACTGACCACGAAAACCGATTAAAGCTCGTGCTGGAATCTCAAACTCGATTCTTTGGAAACCTTGTCCCATTGGTAACATTGATTTCATTTCAGCTTTTCTTTTACCAAGACGCTCGATAACACCACCTGAAAGTTCTTCAGGAACATCAATAACTAAATGCTCATACGGCTCACATTTAACACCTTCAACTTCTTTAACAATAACTTCCGGACGAGAGATAGAAAATTCATAATCTTCACGACGCATATTTTCAGCAAGAATTGTAATTTGAAGTTCACCACGACCTGATACTTTGAATTTACCCTCACCAACAGTTTCAAGTTTCATAGCAACATTTGTAACCATTTCTGCTTCTAAACGTTCACGAAGTTTATTACTTGTTACGTGTTTCCCTTCTTTACCAGCTAAGGGAGAGTCATTCACAGCAAAAACAACTGTAAGTGTAGGCTCTTCGATGTGCATAGGGTCAAGTGCAACAGGATTTTGTGCATCAGCTACAGTATCGCCAACATCAACAGTTTCCATACCAGCAAATGCAACAATGTCACCAGCTTCAGCTTGGTCTATTTCCATTCTATTGAGTCCGTGAAAACCAATAAGTTTTGAAATTTTACCTTTAACCATTTCGCCGTTTGCTTTTGCAAGCATAACATTTTCACCTTTTTTAACTGTACCATTAAAAATACGAGAAATTCCGATTTTACCAACATAGTTATCATAATCTAGTGTGAAAACCTGTGCTTGAAGTGGGTTAGCTGCATCACCATCTGGAACTGGAACATCGTTGATGATAGCTTCAAAAATACAAGAAAAATCTCCATCAGGATCAGCCATATCCATTTTAGCTATTCCATCTCTTGCTGCTGCATAAATGATTGGAAAATCTTGTTGGTCATCTGTTGCACCCATATCTGCAAAAAGGTCAAACATTTCATCTACAACACGATCTGGCTCAGCAGAAGGTTTATCAATTTTGTTAATAACTACGATTGGTTTTTTACCAAGTGCAAGCATTTTTTTAACAACAAATTTAGTTTGAGGCATAACACCTTCATAGGCATCTACTAATACAAGTACACCATCTACCATTTTAAGAACACGTTCAACTTCACCACCGAAGTCAGCGTGACCCGGAGTATCGATAATATTAATCTTATAATCTTTATATCGAATAGCCGTATTTTTAGAAAGAATCGTAATACCACGTTCTTTTTCTAAATCATTACTGTCCATTGCTCTTTCTTCATGTTGTTCATGATCTCCGAATGTACCAGATTGCTCTAGTAAACCATCTACTAATGTTGTTTTACCGTGGTCAACGTGAGCGATTACGGCAATATTTCTAATTTTTTGCATTGCAAGATTTCCTTAGTTTGGAATATTTTTCGCGATTATACCTTAATTAAAATTATTTATTGATGAAATTGGTGCTATACTTAT
>NZ_JAEMVA010000004.1 GCF_029215955.1 Sulfurimonas sp. SAG-AH-194-I05 | reverse complement strand
TAACATTAATAAGTATAGCTAAAAGTTGCAACTGTTACAGAGTTTTTTCCACTTTTAAGGAGAGAGCTTGTAACTACATCAAATTCTCTTACATTATTTTCTCCGTAGCTTATCGTTAGCACAGCTTTTGGAGAAAAGTAATACCCAAGTTTTATATCAAAACCATTTTCTACAAGATCAAGCGTATTCATAACAGTAGTACCACCATCTTTAACACCTGAACGCATCTCTCCATCATAATATTTAAATGTTGTAAAAACATTTCCATAATAAATAGTATCACTAATCTCATACGACGAATAATTATTTTGCACATAATCACTTGCAGATTGGTAATTGTATTTAAATGAGAAATTATTTTTTACTTTTTTACTAAATTTTTTGAAAAAACTAAAATATGGTGTTGCTTGCATAATACCTATAGATTTTCTTACATTATTTTCATCTTGACCACTGCTATATTTTGAATAATATCCTTCAATTCCATAGCTATACTTGTCTGCTCCAGAAAATGAGTATCCACCAATAGCAGTAATGATTGTATTTCCATTTCTTAAAAGTGGATCATTTGTACTAATGTAGTGATCACCTATTTTGAACATAAAGTTTTTATAGTATTTTGCATAAGAAAGAACAATATCATCTTGATCTAAATCTTCTACAGCAGCACTTTTATAGTTTGTTGAAAATTTTGAATAATCAAATTCAATTAAATAATCAACTGTTCCAGCACTTGCATGTATCCCATAAAGTTTACTCGAGTCTTTAGCAGATACTGCTGATGAACTATCATAGCCAATAACTCCTACATATGGTACTACTGTTGTTGTTGCCCCTGCCATTAAACTCGATGCTAATAAAACACCACCTAACATAATTTTTCTCATACTTTTCTCCTTAATTGTGTGTTATTATAATTAATCTCTGTGTGCCCTTTGTGAGCAACATCTAACCTTACACTTCCAAACGGTGATGAAAGCGTTTTCCCATCAAAACTGTAACGCGTTTCTTCTTTATAAAACTCCTTATTTATTGTTGCTAGTAACTCTGTTAAAAGCGTTTGTATTTTACTTTTCACAAGATTAACGGGAAGGTAATCTACAAAAGAAAATGTCTGCATAGACACAAACGGAATACGTGGTGCTAGTAAAAAAAGTTGCTTGAGATAAGAACTTTTTCCTTCATATGTATAAAAATAAAATTGCTTCGCATCGTTATAAAAGTAAAGCTTATTGTTTGCTTCATCGCATAGATAGAATTCTCCATAACTATTCATCTTAACGCTAAAGGAAATATCTTCTTTGTACTCAGAATTTTCAAATACTTCATATTCAAAAACATCATCTAAGATAAAAATAAAACGTGAACTTAAATTCTTGTCGTAAAGTACAGACTGAACATTAGTTTGTTTTACGGGTAAGGCATTATAATGTAAATGATTTTTTTGCATATATTGTTCAAAACTAAACTTTTGTGTAATAGCACCAAGCAAGCCCGTATTTTGCACTTGGATATGAATATGTGGTTCAGGAGAGTATCCGCTATTTCCACATTTAGCTATAGGAGTATTTACTTGAATATAGTCACCCTTATACACAAGCAATGAATTTTTCATTAAATGACTGATTTCAACAAAATAACCAGCATCACTTTTAATAATAATAAAATTTCCCCAATTATTTATAGTGTCAACTTCACCTAGAATGTTATCCACTAAATCATTTCTTAAATCTACTACATACCCACTTACTGGACTTAAGACAGATTCCCCAAAAGCAAAATAATCTTCTAGTAATTCTCCGTCATTTTTATATGTTTTAGAATCTTTTAGCTTCACAAAATCATAAGCATATTTGTATGCACCTTTATGCGTCCATACGTCATCGAAAGCTTGGTATACGTTCCATTCACCAGTAAAAGGAAGAGCAATCTTAGCATTTATATCACCGAATCTAAAATACTTACTTAAGTAGTGAGATAAAGATTCTTCAGGTGTTGACTTGATGTTCATATTGAACTCTTCATAATACACAACAGACAATGTAAAAATAAAAATAATGACCGTAATATTAAAGGGTAACGTAAAAACAGGTATAGAATAGTAATGAAATAAAATACCTATCGCATCGGTAAGTAAAACACTTATAGCTACTCCCATCAATGCTAGAATAAAATTCTTAAGTGTTGGCAATAGAAAGATTCCACATAAAGCAATCGCAACAAGAATATAGTTAAAAGCATAAGGGTCATAGAGTGCCTGTGTAAATGAACCAAGTAAAACACTGTGAATATATACTCCAAAATAAAATCCAACAAGCGCCATAAAGAATATAATTCTTGAAAAATAAACCATAAGCCCAAGCATCAATAAGCCTGCTATATTATTTGGTAAGAAAAAAATAGTTCCAACAGCTGTTAAAAATGAACTTATATATAAAGGAAGATCAATATCAAACAACATTTCATTATGTACCAAAGATGAAAGTAAACTACTGTACTTTAATGAAGCAAGATATACAAACATAGTGACAAGAGAAAAAGGTAAGGAAAGTATCGGTATCTTATAATTACTAAAGAGTCTATTGAGTACAAAAGAGAGCATGAAGGTTAAACTCGATGCTATGGCTATAAGAATCATACTCAAAGGACTTGGAAGAAAAAGAAAGCCTATCCCCATTCCTACAAGTAAAGAGTTATAAAGGTAAAAACCTTGCGAAAGGTATGTTTCTTTCATCCCTATTAGATTTGCAAAAAATATACTACACCCAACGGCTACAATTCCACTAATAGCAACAGAAGGGTTTATAAATGTAAGCACAAGCAAGAATAGTCCTGCAAATTTACTATTTAAAAATAAAATAGCGCTGTATGGTTTTAATACATTTATAAAAAATTTGTTATATCTTTGCATAAAACAACTACACTTCCCTATAATTTACAGTTGCTAAGTTATCTACTTCTTTAATCACACGAGCCTTTGAATCATTATCTATAAGAACTACTGCTGGTTTGTAGCGTATAAACTGCATTGCTTGCGTATAGTTATACGCTCCAACTGGAGAAATTGTAAGTACACTTCCCCTATCAAGTGGAGGTAGCATAAGGTTTTCTTCTATAATGTCAATGTTCATACACAAAGGACCATTAAGCATTGAAGGTTCATTTTCACCTTCATATCTTTTATCGAGTTCTATATTAAAGTTGTACCATGTTGATGTATAAAGTATATTTACTCCCGCATCAAGTACATATCCTTTTTTTCCATCAGGAAATCGTTTATACCCATGAACTGAAGTAAGCAAGTACCCTGCCTCATCGATAAGATGTCTTCCTGTTTCTAAGTAAAGACGTGGAAGTTTTTCACTTTTATTCATTTCATAAATCATATTTGTAATCGCATCAGCATAATCATCAGCAGTTGGTATGATAACGTCAGCTGATTGGTACACACCTTTTAGATTACTTTTTGAAGCAAAACCACCACCTAAATCTATATAGTCAATGTCACAAGAAAAATCTACTTCAACTTGTTCTTTAAGCTTCATTATTTTCATAGTAGCTATTTTATACGCATTAGCATCAAGCATAAATGTACCTATATGAGAGTGAATTCCAACAAGGTAAACTTTTTTATTATCATACATTCTTTTAATAGCTTCATAGGCTTCACCATTTTCATAGTTAAATCCAAATCTACTCCATTGAGGATATACTCCGGTATCCATATTGATACGAATTGCTACTGGAATCTTTATATCAAGTTCATCTGCTATTTGTTCCAAGTCGTTTAGTTCAAAAAGATTATCAACATGAATCTTTGCACCTTCTTGTACAGCAATTTTCAAGTCTTTGTAAGGCTTATAAGGACCATTAAAAATAATATTTTTTCCTTCAATACCTAACGCTCTTGCTTTTTGGTATTCAAATTCACTTACTACTTCTGCAATAGATCCAAGATTATGATATATTTTACAAATTTCATTGAGATAGTTTGTTTTATATGACCAACTAAACACTACATCTGGGTACCTTGATGTAAAAGCATTTTTAAGTGTACTGTACTTTTCTTCTATCTGCTTTTGTGAGAATACAAAAATGGGGCTACCAAACTTTGCAACAAGCTCAGATATAGCTACACCGTCTATCTCCTTACGAATCTTTTGCATTTTTACTGGGCTTCCATATTTTGAGGCCATTGCAAAGTCTATTTTATTTATAGTTGGTTTTATATACTTACTCATGTGATAATTCCTTTGTTGATAGTAGTTTCATAAAGTCTGTAAAATCTGTAACAAACTCACCTGTGTATCTCACGTACATTTTATTTTGTGGATATTCTAATTGTGATGGTGTGTCTTTTTCTTCTAAAATATCTACTAACATTTGCGGTAGGTTTACGCCAATTTGGGTTGCGAAATATACCCATGCTGGAAAACGAGGGTTAATTTCTATCATATAAATGGTATCTTTATTCACAATACATTCCAATTCAAAAGGTCCTTTCCATAAGGTCTTTTTCACAAAATCTTTAGCAATTTTCATAAGCTTTTCATTTTGTACTGTTACCCCTGTCCAGATTTTTCCTATGTCTGTAGTTGTAAGCTTTTTTATAGCTACAGCACCTTTAAGTTCACCTTTTCCATCAGCAATACCCACAAGATTAAGTTCTTCTCCATACACAACTTCTTGAATTAAAATGGGGAAACCCCATTCATTAGATATTTTATAAAAACTGTCTATGGCACTATCAAGATTATGTGTCATATATGCTTTATAGTAATTCCCTTTTACCATCAATGGGAATTGACTTTTATTTGTATGCACTATATCTTCAAGTTCTTTTATTGAACTGATTTCATACGTTTTTGGATACTCTATATTCAACTCTTTAGAGAGAACATCAAGATTGTTTTTATTTCTAAGTTCAAAGTTTTTTGCACTTGGAAGGCAAAGTTTAATTCCCATTGCTTCTATCTCTTGCTGGTACTTAATATAGAGAGGTAATTCCGCATCAAGATTTGGAATAATTGCATCTAAACCTTCTTTTTTCTGAATCTCTTCAAGACGAGTTTTCAATTCTTCAAATCCAAGTGAAGGGTATGGCATTAAGTAGACATTATCTACTATATCCATATATATTCCTGGTTCATTTGGATCATAGGCAAGTCCAACCAGGGTATTATGTTCTTTCAAACTTTTTATTACAGGAACACCTGGTGCTGGGTTATCTGTGTTGTTCAATCCACTGACAGCTATTTTCATCCAAGTAAACCGTATATATTAAGTTTTGTTAAAAAATCGCTTACATCTATGAAAAGCTCATTTTTACTAATAGCATATTTCGTATGTAAAACATCAATAATTTCTTCTTTGGTTTTATGATGCTTAAGCAAGATAAGAATCTCTTTTGAAATATCATTTAACTGATAACTATTTCCCATCATAGGATGGAATGCTGTGTTGTTTTCATCTAAAACTAATTGGTCAACTGTTGTCATAGTACGCCTTTGTAAATATATAGTAAAATATTATACTTGTGCTGTTAATAAAATGTTAATATATTCTTTTTTTGACACGTATATTTGTTAAATCTAACATAAAGCTACTTCCAACACCTACAGTACTTTGAACATTTATTGCTATATGTAGTGCATCACATAGTTTTTTTACTACATGAAGACCAATCCCAATTCCTTTATTATTTTCTATATAGTGACGTTTAAATACCTCTTGTGGTTTTTTAATACCTATACCAGTGTCTTGAATTGTTAAGATATTTTTCTTTAAACATACACGTACTTCACCTTCTTCTTTATTGTACTTGCATGCATTACTCAGTATATTGTCAATAATACGAATAAAAACATCTTTATTTGTAATAAGTGTAATGTTTTGTATATCAGAGTAAAGACTTAGGGCAGGAAAGAGAGATTCAAAATAAAGAATACGATTGTTGATAATCTCATGAAGATTGACTTCTTGATTTTGCAGCTTACTTTGTTTTAAAAAATAATGTAAGTTATCCTGAAGGTTGAGAATATTGGCGATTGCTTCATCACTTCTTTGTATAGCATCATCTTTACCGAACTTTTTTTTAAGTATTTGTAAGTTTATTTTGATTGCAGTTAAAGGGGTATTGAAGTCATGTAATATATCTTTTACAAATTCATCATTTAAATGAAGTGCTCTTTTAAGGGGTCGCATTGCATACAAAGCAAATAAAAGAGATTCTAAAATTAATATGAAAAAGTATAAAGCATATTCGAGTTTAACATGTTTTTGTATCTTGTTGCGCATGTGGGAATATTTTTCTTTTGCAATACTAATTTTAATAAAGTCCTCTTGAGGCTTAAACAACATATAAACTTCATTCTCTTTATAAAAGGTATGAAGTTTTTTATCTTCTGTATTATCAATAGAAATAGTCTCAAATTCTGTGCATTCCCCAGCAAGATGACACTGCATAATATCATTACTTACATGCATATCGTACTCATGAAGTACCTTATGATAATGCTGATACATTACAATACATAAAAAAATGAACTGAACACTAAAAAAAAGAGTAAAACTCTTTAAAAGTGATTCTTTTTCATACGTCTTCAAGCATGTAACCGATACCTCTAATATTTTTAATATCAAGGTTAAGTTTAGATTTGAGTTTTGAAAGATTTACTCTTAAAGCATTTGCACTGGGGTGTTCTAAAAAATCAAAAAGTGTTTGCGTAGGTACAATTTTATTTTTTTGTACAATTAGAGTATGAAATATATTTCCAAGAACATCTGCTAAGCCGACAGTAAGTCCATCTTGAAGGAGTTCTCTTGTTGATGGATTGTAAGAAATATTTTTATAGCGTAAGGTTTCGCTTTTCATATATCTACTCTTAATCCTAATCACTAACTCTTCAGGAGCAAAGGGTTTTTTTATATAATCATCTGCACCCGATGCAAAACCTTTGCCAACGGATGTAATATCAACAAGAGCTGTTGTATATATTGTTGGTGTTGTATCATTTGCATTTTTTAAAGACTGTAAAATTTTAAATCCATCATCTCCAGGAACATTCACATCAAATATATACAAATCATAGTGATTATCATATGTTAAGTTATACACATCATCACTATTAAAAGCACTCGCAACAACAAAATCTTCCATCTCTAAAAAAGCTTTGAGACTTGCATGAAGATTTTTATCATCTTCAAGGAGCAGTATTTTCATCCTTGTATCATTATAGAAAATCTATAAAATTAAACAAACATAGGGTCATCTGTTGGATCTATCTCTTCAAAGTCTGCAATAATTGTTTCAAACATTTTCATAGTTTTTTTTGCTTTTACAATATTTGCATCAAAAATATATTTTGATGCTGGAAAAGTTTCAGCAAGTTCTGTGTAAATTAAAATACGACCATTTATATGTTTGTCAACTTCTTCAAAGGCATCCTTTAAGTACTGTTGTTTTGTCGTATGTCTAAATAATGCTCGAACCATTTTCACACGTTCTTTAATGGGAATAGACTCATCAATTGCCTCAGCAATTCTTTTAATATCTAAACGTGATAAGTATACGCCACTATGTGCTGGTGCTAAAAGTCTTGATGTTAGAGCATCAACAAATTGAGGAACTGGTTCTTCATCTTCTTTATCACCACCATCAGGATTTTGATCCTCACCCATCATATCTTCGGGATTCAAGTCACACTTGTCTGTTACAAACTTGTTAAATTCTGCTTTTAAATCATCTATATTATACGTACTCATATTTATCCTTTTACTATTGCTCTATAAGCCTGTGTTGTAAGTTCATCTATTAAATCATCATACCCTACATAAAGAGTATTCAAATGACTTGCCCGTGTTTTTAAACTTGAATATTCTTTTTTATTTTTCATATCAAAATTATGAACGGCTAGTTTTTCTATCATATCTAAGTTTTCAAAGTCTGAAAAATCAAGAACTGCATCGTAAGTACTAAAGTCTAAGTTCATACCTGAAGTGATACGATTTACATCTGCCTCTTTTAAGTCTAAAGCGTCACAAAAGCTCATTAATTCTTCAAGAGAATCATAAAAGTAATGCACCTCAAATCCACATGCCATTAATGCAAAAGCTTTAGCATGTGAGTTTATCCCTAGAAGTGCAATTGTACGAACTCCTACGTCTTTAAGCTTTTCTAAAAGTACACGGGTCGTAAAAATGTCACCACGAAGTGTTTCACCCTCTTTAAAAATAATATCACACATGCCAGACTTTGTCACAAGTTCTGATTTTACATCGAGAACTTCTACTGCTTTTTCTCTGTATTCATTTGAGATAATGGCACCATTAACATGTGACTTTTTCATATTTGCAAGTGTAAAAAACAGATCATCCTCACGAATATTCATAGGAATCATCATCATGTCGTAACTATCAGCCTTACATTTTTTATTTACAAGTGCTGCAAATCGACTAACCCCAGCATACTCACCAATAAATCCAAAAAGCTTTGTAACTTTTGAGATTTGGTTATCATCATTCATCATCGTCAATACCCCATAGTTCGTGTGCTTCTTCTTCTTCTATTTTACATCTGTAACATAGTTTATCTTTAGAGTTTGTACTAAAAATAACATTACACTCATTACATCTTTTCACCTTAAAACTAATCAAAGACTGGACAGTTGGTTCAAAAAATTCTTTTATATTATACGATGGCGATTTTGTAAGAGCGTTTGGCGCACAAACATCATGGCAAATATTACATTTTATACACATAAAAGGGTCAAAATCTATTTTAGAGTTTTTAACGTCTGAGGTTAAAGCTCCTGTTGGACAGACTCTATAACACATTTGACATGCTGTACATAAGTCTTTATCCATAAGTTTTTGAGAGGTAAAACTTATTGCATCACTTTCTATAATATGGTACTGCGAAGGCTTTGCAACCCTTTTTATTGCTGTGAAAAAAAGCTTTCTCTTGTCTGGAAGTTTTTTCTTCTTAAGTAAAGCAATATCCGTCTTAGCGAGTGTGTGTTCAGTTAACTCATCACTTGCTTTTTCAACTTCATCTTCAAAATTTCTTTTTGCCTTCCCTACTGTTTTCAGATTTAATGCTGAGAAAAAGTTTCTTCTTCCTGTCTTACCCTCATTGCTATACATAACATTTTCTAAGGTGATTTTTGCATTATTTTCCATAGCTTCTAAAATATACGATGCTTCTTCTTCATTTTCTAAAATCTGCTTATGACAGGTATGGGCTAAGGCACATTCTTTACAATGCCCCATATCAAGAACTATTTCTTTTTTTAAGATACTTAAAGAAACTAAATGCTCAACACTTAAAGCAGAAATACACGGAACATTCTTTTTACAAGAAATAAGATTTGCATCTTCCTCTTCTAAAAAATCAAAAAAGAAATCAGTTGAAGAAAAATCTTCTAAGCCAAAGGACTCACTTGGACAAACACCTCCACAACCTCCACAACCAACACATTTTGAAAAATTTATAGAAGGAAGTGGACTTGTTTCGCTCATAGCTATTGCATCAGTTGGGCAAATTACTTCACATTTATTACATGCACTATCTACGCTAAGAGCACGTACACACTTACTAGCATCTAAATGAATAATAGACATTAGTTACGATAGCTCGCTTGCTAAGTACTCGTTATCACTGAGTAAAAATTCTAAACACATATCTGCAGCATCAAAATATAAAGGTGTTCTTGCTTCATATTTCATATTTATTAAATACATTGGAGCCCATTGGAGTAAATGCTTATTTAAAAACTCTTGTTGCGTTTCACGCAACTCTTTTACCGCGTTCCTATTATTGTCATTTAAAGCTTCGAGTTCTGCATTTGCCAAATGGTGCATAAATTCTAACTCGATACCAATATGATCAGAAGAAACAGTACGAGCAGCTTCATAATCTACCATAAAGTCGTAGGCACTATAAATATCTGTAACAGGATTAGCACCACCCGTTTCTATCATTTGATCTTCACGCGTATAAAATGTTTCGTAGGGAATTAAATGGAGTACCGAAAGGTTTACAAAGTCAGGATTAAAGTATTCTTCTAAAAGTTTAGCATTATCCACTTCATTAAACTCTTTCCACTCTTTTAATGTAGGAAAAAAATCCAATATATTGTCATCATTTTTTATGGTTTGAAGTATCTCGGCATCTAATTCTTGAAGTAAAATACGAGATAAAAGTGCATATATATTTGATCGTGATTTTGTTTGTTCCATGTGTAACCATTCTTTATAATTAAATTTTTATAGATGAGATTCTACCTAAATATTATAAAAGTATGGTTAGCATGTGTATCTACTTTGTTGTTTCGTTATATATTGACATAGATGGAAATGCAAATTCTAAGTTGTTCTTCTCAAATATTTCCATAATTTGATGCATAACATCTTCTTTCGTTTGGAGCCACCTCTCCCACTCAACACTTTTGGAAAAACAATACACCAAAATGTTTATACTCGAGTCTGAAAATTCATCTAAATACACAAGAAGTGTTTTTTTAATTCCTTGTGCATCTGCCTTTGAAACTAACTTTGAATTCGACTTTGCATGGTATGTATATTCTGTATTTTCTGTTGCAATATGAGGATGTTTGTCAAGCATGGTACGAATTTGATCGACCGCATTTTTAATATCCGAAGATGAAGAGTCATATTTTACACCAAGATTCATTTTTATTCTTCGCCCTAAACTTCTTTTATTCCAGTTTTTTACGTCTTTATTTGCAAGAATTGCATTTGGAATCGCAATAAGTGCGTTATCAAAGGTTCTTAATGTTGTAACCCTTGTTCCAATCTCTACAACTACACCCTCTTTACCTTCTATTTCTATCCAATCACCTTGAGAAAAAACATCACTAAAAAGAATAGTTAATGTTCCAAAAAAGTTTGCCAAATAATCTTTAGCAGCAAGAGCAACCGCAAAACCACCTATACCAAGACCAGATAAAACAGCAGTTAAGTTCGCACCTGCAAAATGTAAAATGATAAGTAAACCTAAAATTAAAATAATAAAATTCAAAATTTTAATTCCGACATTAATAACATCATTTTTAACCTGTGTATTTTTCCTATCTAAATTAGCAAGTTTAATAACGGCGATAACGTTGATTATTTTATAAACAAAAATAGTAAAGATAAAGCCATAACTCATGTTAAAAGCTTTTGTTACATTTTCCACACTATCAAAGTCGTTGTAAACATAAATAACCATATGAATATTAATAATAAGCACTAAAAATTCTATCGGTCTTTTCGTAACATCTAAAACATCTTTTGCATATACATGCATAGATTCTATTCTTTTAATACTTTTTTCAAGAATAGCATACAGTATTAAGCGAATAATATAGATAATTAAAATTAAAATTAAAATAAACAAAAGTTTTACAACATCAAGCCCGAAGTTGTCTAAAAATGGATCAACTGTATTTGAAAACCTTGAATTTTTAATCATAATAACGGTTGAAATCAAATGGTAATCAGTATATTTATTAAGCTTATACAATCTATTTTCATAGCGCTCTAAATAATTTAAAACATCTGTATTTATATCAATAATTTTATACAACTCTTTAATATTTTCTTTTGCTGTTTTTAAAGAAGATGAAATTGCTTCACTTTTTAAATATTTTTTATAATCCTTTTTAAGTACTTTTGTATTTTTCACTCTATAGTTTGTCAAAATATCATGCAATTTTTTAGAAAAATCTTCATTAATTGAATCATTCAGTGCAACCAAAATTTCACTCATCATAGCATGTTGACTTGCTAGAATTTCATACGATTTGAGTTGTACCTCATCACGTAAAACTGCATATTTATGTCCCGCATGTGTATTAATTTTAATAATTCTTTTTAATGCAAACATTTCATTATAATAAACATTTTTGTTGTCTATATACTTTTGTTTATTTCTCATAATTTCTTCAAGAGCTTCAGAATAACTTATTTTTTGTTCTTGTAAAATTGCTTGTATCTCTTGTGTTGTAATATCTTTAGAATTTAATTTATCTGTATATACCAACTGTTTTGTAATAAAGTCATCATATTTTGCCTCAGCATGTACACATACTGTTAGAGATAGCACAAATAAAAAAAGATGCATCCCTTTTTTAAATAAATTCAATTTTTCCCCTTACGTTTTTTTTATATACCCTCAGCTATCATAGCATCAGCAACTTGTTTAAATCCAGCAATATTCGCACCATCAACGTAGTTGCCTTTAACTCCATAGTCTTGCGCTGTTAATGCTACACGTTTACAAATTTGTTGCATAGTTTCTTTAAGTTTTATATCTACTTTTTCAAAACTCCATCGTGTCATTGAAGCATTTTGACTCATTTCAAATTCACTTACAGCAACTCCACCTGCATTAGCCGCCTTTGCAGGAGCAAAACAAACTTTATGACTTAAAAAATCATTTATAGCCTTTGGAGTTGATGGCATATTTGCACCTTCACTCACACTCACTACCCCATTTACAATCAAGTTCTGTGCATCTACATCTGTTAACTCATTTTGTGTAGCACAAGGAAACGCTGCGTAGCATTGAATGTCCCAAACGGCATGTCCACCTTCTGGATACGCTTCAACTGGAATATATTCTGCTTCTGGATGTGCTTTTATATACTCTTGAAGTGATACTCTTTTTTCTAATTTCAACTCTTTAAGTAAAGGTAAATCAACACCCCTCGCATCATAAATAGTTCCTTTAGAGTCTGTACAACTCACAGGAATAGCACCTATATGATAAAGTTTCTCAATAGCATGAAGTGCTACATTACCAGCACCACTCACGGTACATATTTTACCATCTAATGAATCTTTTTCTTCTATTTCAAGCATTTTCTCTGTAAAGTAAACAACACCATATCCTGTAGCTTCTGGACGCATTAAGGAACCACCAAACATAAAAGGTTTACCAGTTAAAACACCCTCGTAAGATGATGTAATTCTTTTATACTCTCCAAAAAGGTAGCCTATCTCACGCCCACCTACTCCAATGTCGCCAGCTGGAATATCTATACGTGGACCAATGTACTTATGTAACTCTTTCATAAAAGCTGCACAAAACTTCATAATTTCAAAGTCACTTTTACCTTTTGGATCAAAGTCACTTCCACCCTTACCTCCACCAATAGGCAGACCAGTAAGTGCATTTTTTAAAATTTGTTCAAAACCTAGAAACTTTAAAATACCTTCATTTACACTCGGATGAAAACGTAGTCCACCTTTATATGGTCCTAATGCATTATTAAACTGAACACGAAAACCAGTATTTACTTGTATAGCATTTGTATCATCAAGCCATGTGACTTTAAATTTTATAATTCTATCTGGAACTACTAAGCGCTCTAAAATAGCATAGCGTGTATACTTATCGTCTGATTCTAATAATGGTGCAATGGAGTATATTACTTCTTCCATTGCCTGATAAAATACATGGTTCTCTGCACAATTACTTTGTTCAAACTTTTTAATTTCTCTTTCTGCTATAGTCAAAAATGTTCCTTTTTTCTCTCATAATACAACATTCTACTATAAAATTTGTGTTAAAATCATAAAAAAGTAGGTAAATAATGACGTATACATTAATTCACACAATCCACATATTTTCAGTATTTATATATGGTGGTTTTTTATTTGTTGCTATTTTATTTCTTTCAAAAATGAAACAATCTTTAAATGAGGAAGAACATAGAATCGCACATGTGGCTTGGTTTTCGGGGAGTAAATCAAAAACTTTTTGGTATCAATCCATGGGTGTTTAAAAGCTACCTCTCTCCTTTTTTACTTGTTGTTCTCATCATTCTTCTTTCACAAATGATGTACATATAAGTAATCTATTAACTTTACGCTAATATTAGAATACTATTCTTTTATAGTAATAAATATAAAGGCAGACTATGAATTGGCGTAACAAAAGTGAAAGTTTTCTAGAAAATATGGGAAAGTTTATCACAAACAATCCTTTTAAAGTAATCATAATCATGTTACTTCTCAATATTAGCATGATTTCTAACCTCCCTAAAATAACGATAGACACTTCTACTGAAGGGTTTTTACACAAGCAAGACCCTGCTCTTATTCGATATGAAAAATTTAAAGAGCAGTTTGGTCAAGATGAAAAAATAATGGTTGTTATTCATACCAAAGATGTTTTTGATTTAGTATTTTTACAAAAATTGCAAAAATTACATAATGAACTCAAAAATAATGTACCCCATCTCGAAGATATAAACTCACTTTTAAATGCGCGTAATACACGTGGAGATGATGATAGTCTCATAGTAGAAGACTTATTTGAGAATTTTCCAAAATCTCAAGAAGATATTCAAAAAATAAAAGCTATCGCACAAAATTCCCACATGTATATGAACCTGCTTTTTAATAAAGATTTTACATATACAACTATTATTTTAGAGCCAAGTGCTTATGAAAATGCAGATAACGAAGATGAACTTGATGGATTTGGTGAAGAAGAAACTGCACAAGAAGACTTAGTATTTTTACTCGATACTTCAAAAACACAAATGGTACGTGTTACAAATGATATACTTCAAAAATATAAAGCAGAAAACTTTGATGTGTTTGTAGCTGGTTCACTTGCAGTAAATGATTATAACAAACGCTCGATTCAAACAGATATGCAAAAATTTGTAAAACTTGTTTTACTTATGATGATGCTTTTTCTTTTTGTTATTTTTAAAAGAATATCTGCTGTTATTTTACCTATTTTTATTGTTGGAATTTCACTTTTAACTACCATTGGGTTTATGGCATTAGTTGGTACACCCATAACAATTCCTACACAAATTTTACCTTCTTTTTTACTTGCTGTTGGTATTGGTGCTGTTGTACATCTTTTATCTATGTTTTTTAATAACCTGAATAAAAATAACAATAAAAAAGAGGCTATAGTCTATTCACTAGGGCATTCTGGACTTCCTATTATTATGACATCTTTAACAACTGCTGCTGGTTTACTTTCATTTGCAACTGCTGAAATTTCTCCTATTGCAGACTTAGGTATTTTTGCGGCTATTGGGGTTTTAATTGCTCTTGTGAATACTTTACTTTTACTCCCCTCTCTTTTATCTCTCATTCCTATAAAACAAGCAAAACAAAAACATCAAGAAACAGCACTAAAGATGGATGCACTGTTAGTTTCACTTGCTTTATTTAGTTTTACACATGCTAAGAAAATTGTTCTTTTTAGTTGTATGGTTGTTGCCTTATTTGTTTACTTCGCTTTAAGTGTAGAGTTTAAACATGACACGCTAAGTTGGCAGCCAGATGACTCGCCTATTAAAATAGCCACACAAAGAGTAGACAAAGAGTTAAAAGGCTCCGTTACTATGGAGGTGATTATAGACACGCAAAAAGAAAATGGACTTTATGACTCTGAACTCTTACAAAAAATAGATAACATTAGAAGAAGAGCCGAAGCTATTGAGAGTGACAAATACTTTGTTGGTAAAGGCTGGAGCGTAGCAGATGTTCTCAAAGAAATTCATAGGGCTTTACATAATAATGAAGAAAAATATTATGCTATTACAAATAAAAGTGCTTTAATACCTCAAGAATTCCTACTCTTTGAAAACAGTGGCAGTGATGACTTAGAAGACCTCGTGGATTCTTCTTTTTCAAAAGCACGTATAACTTTTAAACTTCCATGGATGGAAGCAGGAGAATACACAAACCTTAGTAATGAACTTACAACCCTCATGAGAGAAGAGTTAGGAGATGATGTCAAAATCATTATAACGGGAATGGTTCCCTTATTTCAAAGAACACTCTCTGCTGCTATGACATCAATGGCTACGAGTTACTCTGTTGCATTTATTTTAATCGCTATTATGATGGTTCTTCTTCTTGGTAGTGTAAAAATAGGTTTAATTAGTATGATACCAAATGTAATCCCTGTCATTATTACTCTAGGGTTTATGTCTCTCGTACATATGCCACTCGATATGTTTACAATGCTCGTAGGAGCTATTGTTATCGGTCTTTCAGTTGATGATACCGTGCATTATTTTCATAACTTCTCAAAGTACCATCAACAAGGGTACTCTACGCAAGATGCTGTAAAAGAAACAATGCTCGGAACAGGTCGTGCACTCGTAGCTACTACCGTAGTTTTAGCCCTTGGTTTTTATGTATACATGTTTGCTTCACTTTCAAACTTAATTAACTTTGGAATTCTTGCAGGTGGTGCTATTAGTATTGCTCTTATTTCAAATATTATACTTGGACCTGCTCTACTAACATTAATTACAACACAAAAAAAGGATAAATAATGATACTCAAAATATTTTTATTACTAAGCCTAACACTCCATTCACTCCTAGCAATTACAGGCGAAGAGATAGCCCAAAAAGTACATGACAGAGATGAAGGGGATAACTCCATTTCTAAAATGACAATGATTATGACTGATAAAAACGGGAAAAAAAGAGTTCGTAACCTTAAAACCTTCACAAAAGAAAAGGGAGAAGATACATTAAAACTTATGTTCTTTTTAACCCCAGCTGATGTAAAAAATACTGCTTTTTTAACCTATGATTATGAAGATTCAAAAAAAGATGACGACCAATGGCTTTACCTCCCAGCACTTCAAAAAGTCAAAAGAATCGCTTCGAGTGATAAAAGTTCTTCTTTTATGGGAAGTGACTTTACATACTCAGATATGACATCGCGTAATGTTGCAGATTATACATACAAAATCATGAAAGAAAAAAAAGTTAAAGGTCACATGACATGGCAAATGCTTGTAACTCCAAAAACACAAGAAATAGTTGAAGAAACGGGTTACACAAAGTCTATTGTTTTCGTACGACAAGATAACTTTGTGATTGTTCAAGCCCTTAATTATATTAAAGTAGGAAAAAAGCTTAAATATATGATGGTAAAAGGTTTAGAAAAAATAGATGGAATTTGGACTATTACAGAGATTCAAATGGTTACAAAAAAAGGTAAAAAAACATTACATAAAACTGTTTTTACATTTTCAGGTATTGAATATAACAAAGACCTAGACGAGTCACTCTTTACTACACGTACTCTCCAAAGAGGACTCTAATATGAACCCACTTATTTCTTTTGTCTTTGTATCACTTATAGCATGTGGAAATGTATATGCAGAGACTACACTCGAAGATGATTTAGGTGGATTTGAGATTACAGAAGAACCAATTTTAGATGACCTTGATGGTTTTGATGAAGAAGAACTAACAAGTGAACTTGATGAACTAAGTGGTTTTGAGAATGACGATACTTCAGATGAAATGCCTCTGAAGCTTGTTACAAATAAAGAAAATACTTTTAGTCTTTCAGGAGCACTCACCTTTAAAACTGCCTATGGTTATAAAAATCATACAGTTGATAACGTAGAATATAAAGGCTTTAATCAAGCACAAACTTCACTCTATTTGCAACTTGACAGTACATTATCCGACACATGGAAAGTTCGTATAAGTGGCGATGTGTATTACGATGCTCTTTATGACATACAACCAAATACAAACTATAACAAAGATGTGACAGATGCTTATAAAACACAGGTAAGACTTGACGACACGTATCTTCAAGGTCGTTTAACAAATGCTCTTGATGTAAAAATAGGAAGACAAAAAGTTGTTTGGGGAAAGTCTGATAGCCTACGAGTCACTGATGTAATTAACCCTATCGACAACCGTTTACCAGGCATGACTGATATAGAAGACTTGAGGTTAAGCGTAGCAATGATAAAGCTCGATTATTATGTTGGCATGTGGAACTTCTCGGGTATGGTTATTCCTGAGAATCGTATTTTTCTTGAAGCTCCTGTACGAGGTGAGTTTTTCCCAGTTGATGCTATTTTCACAGGTGCTCCAAATCCTTTTATAGAACTCAAAAATCCAAGTACTTCTTTTGACACAATGCAATACGCTTTAGCAGCCAATGGCATTTTTTCAGGATGGGATCTTTCTTTTTATACAGCACATGTACTTGACCAAAAGTGGTACATTAACCCCAGTACAAACTTGAGAGAAGTTACTATAATAAACATGTTGGGAAGTGCCTTAAATATTGCAACAGGAAGTTGGTTACTTAAAAGTGAAATAGCATATTTAAATGGTATAAGATACAACTCCACGGTGGACGCAAAAGAGAGAGTAGACATAGTAGTTGGTTTTGATTACATGGGCATCAAAGATACAGTTTTATCCCTTGAAATAGTAAATAGACATATTTTTGACTATGAAACACAAATGGCACAACCTGGAGTAAAAGCCGACTTTGTAGACCAAGATGAAATGCAAACAGCCCTACGCTATTCACGCTCTTTTTCAAACGATAGTATAAATGCTAATGCACTCGTTAGTATGTTTGGTCAATCTTTTGAATATGGAGGTTTTGCAAGAGTTTGGGTTTCTTATGCAATACAAGATGCTTTAAATGCAACTGTAGGGTTCGTCGATTATAGAGACGGAGATAAACCATTTGTAAAAGCGATAAGCGATAACGACAGAGTATTTTTCGATATTACATATAGTTTCTAAGCCCAATCATCATACTTAGAGTTCACATGCTTGTCTTTTTTATAGCGTTTAGCATTTTTACTCTTGTCGAGTTGGTTTGAACTGTATATAATATTTTCTTTAATCGCTTCTATGTCATCTTCGGAGTCTTTTAAACCTATAATTTTTTTTACTAAATTTTGAAGATCTTTTAACTCTCCTTTATAGAGGTCAATTTCATCGATTCTCTTTAATAATTTTAAAGCATTGTCTATTTTTTTATTGAAACCCTTATTTGTGAGTTCGGGGGTATTCATTAAATAAGAAATGATACTTTTATGGAATCTTTCTAAGGCTCTGATGTATCGGAGTCTTGTTGCATTGTTTATTGCTTTTTGAGAGGCTGCCATTTGTATCCTGTTTAAGTTTTATTGCTATAATTATAGCACTTATATTTGGAGAAATTATTGAAAAAAATTATTTTATCACTTCTTATTTTAATCTCATCGCTCATAGCTGAGCTCAAAAATGAATACTTAACACAAGAGCTTCTTGATACGAAAATACCTATTGTAGATATTCGAACAAAAGGAGAATGGCAGCAAACCGGTATTTTAAAAAACTCTATTCCAATAGAATTTTTTAATCAAAAGGGTCAGTATAATATTCCTTTATTCTTAGATACACTCAATAAAAAAGTAGATACAAAAAAACCATTTGCTCTTATTTGCCGTACTGGCAGCCGTACAAAAATGGTAGCTTCCTACCTAAGCGATACATACAACTATAAAGTTACAAACATTAAAGGTGGTATTATCATGTCTGTTATGGATCCTAACAACAAAAACATCATTCCCTACAAGTAATGCCCACTTTTATAAAATTTCTTTTTTACCTAACACTTCGGATAGTAATTACTTTCAGTGTTTTAGGGTTTTTAATTTTTTTACTTTGGGGATTTTTATACCTCTTATTTGTGAAATAAGTATATTTTACAGCATCATTACGACTAAATGTCATATTTTGCAGACATTGTTATGCTACAATTCCCCATACCTTTACATATAAATAAAAGAGAATTCGACTACCTCTTTTATACTATGTAAATGGATAAAAGCTATTACTTAACTTTATCCACTTTAATACCATTTACTAAAGCGTATAATGTAGGAAGATAAACCAAGTTTAAAACTGTTCCCCAAAGTAATCCAAATCCTATAGAAATTGCAATTGGTTGTAAAATAACCGCTTGGCCACTCGCATAAAAAATCAAAGTAAAAAGACCTAAGAATGTTGTCACTGACGTAATTATAATAGGACGAAGTCTATGTTTAGCACGTGTAAAAAACTCTTCTGCTTTTCGTGTTCCGTGTAAAAAGTCTAACATGATAATTCCGTCATTTATAACAACACCCGCAAGACCGAGTATACCTATCATAGAAGGCATTGTAAGGTTAATTCCCAGTAGCATATGACCTAAAAATACACCTAAAACTGAGAGTGGTATAACGCTCATTAACATCAAAACATATTTAATCTTACTAAAGATAAGAAGGAGTGTTATAAAAATTAAAAATAATGCTAAGACAACTGTATTTTTCATATCGCCTTTAAGTTGTTTATTTTTTTCTTTTTCGCCAAGTAAATGAACTTCGACACCTTCATTTGCAACTTCAGATAAAACATCTTCAAGTTGTACTAAGACCTCACTTGGAGTAACGAGTCTTTTGTCTACTTTTGCGTAAATAATTTTTACTATATTTCCATTGAGTTTATTAATTTTTTCATAATCTCGTATTTTTATAATATCCGCAACATCTGCTAATGTAACAAAAGTTCCATCATTAAGTGGTAAATTAAAATCGAGTAAGGTTTGTATATTGTCTTTACGTGTATCTTGCGTTTTAATTTCCATTACACCAGAAGCATTAAACGTTGTTGTTTGTCTTTTTTGTAAAAAATAATGGCTTAAAACTTGGGAAATAGATGCTTCGCTCAAACCTAAAAATGCACCATAGGAGTTTATTTTAATTTTATACTCCATTTTTCCATAACGAATATTATCGCTGAAGTTAACTATACCTTCTACAAGTGCAATCTCTTTAGATATTTTTCTCACAGCATCTTCTAGCTCTTTGTCATCACTTCCTGAGAGATTAATTTGAATATCACTTTTTATAAGCCCTGCTCTATCTTCTTGAACACCAAGGTCAACCATCTTATATTTTTTCTTAAATGGTGCTATGATTTCACTCGCCCTTGGCGCTAAAAGAAAGGTCTTTTTCTCACGAATTTCTCCCTCATGTTCAAAGTCAAAACTAAAATTTAAAACTGGATTTATATATCTGTCTACCCAGTTTGTTTTTACTCTATCGTGTAACTCTAGCGTTATATAAAAAACATTATTATTAAGCTCAGTTTCACCTGAAATACTTCTTCTGTAACCAGTTGTCATTGAAGTAGTTTTAATAGAAAATTCTTTGGCATGTGACATTAATGCTTTTTCAATCTCTTTGGCTATGGTAAATGTTTCTTCTATGGGTGTATTAATATCCATCTTACCTGAGATATAAATATAGCTTCCATCAAAGTTTGGAAAAAACTGAAATTTCATAGACTTTGCAGTCATAAAAGTAGCGAATGGAATGAGAATTATAAAGAGTAAAACAAAAACTTTTTTATAGGTAATATTAAACTTTAAAACCCGTTCGTAAAGGTTTTGAAAAGGTGTCCAGTCCACAAAATTTTTACTTTTTTTAAGAAGCTCAGATGCATGCAGAGGTAAAAAGAAAAAACTCTCCAATAAAGAGCCTATAAGAATCATAACAACCACAATAGGAACTAAAATTAAAAAAAGTGCTATTTCTCCTTGCATCATAAACATTGGTAAAAAAGCAGCAGCAGTTGTTAATGTAGCTAAAGTTATAGGAAGGAGCATCTCTTTTACACCCACTATTGAAGCTTTGTAATTATCCATTCCTTCATCAATATGCCTTTGTATATTTTCACCTACAACAATAGCATCATCAACTACGATACCGATTACAATTAGAGCACCCAATAATGAAACGATATTAATTGAATAGCCCATATAGTAGATAAATAACAAGCCTATAATGAAAGAAAATGGTATTCCTAAAGTAACGATAAATGCTATACGTAAATTAATCAAAATAAACATAGATAAAAAGACTAAAATAAGACCAAACATCAAGTTAGAGACAACCGTATCTAAACGGCTTTTAATCGGATGGGAACTATCTTTGTAAAAATGGAAACGAACGCCCTTATAATTTTTTTCTAACTTTTTCATTCTTTCTCGTAAATTTTGAGAAAGCTGTATAGCATCCCCTTTTTCACCCTTTGAGATTACCAAGGTTAATGTTTTTTTATTGTTAAAAGTTGAAAGTGTTTTGGTTTGAGGATGGTGTATTTTCACCTCCGCGATATCTCCGAGCCTTATGAATTTACCATTTATATCTAAAGTACTTTCTTTATATTCACTTATATTCTCTTTACCATTACTCGTCGATATAAAAGCAAAACTTCCTGCTTCTTCTATTTTACCAATAGGAAAAATAGAAGAAAGGTTCGAAATCGCATTCACCACATGTAAAGGGTTTAAATCATATGCCATAATTGCATCTGTATTTATACTAATTAAAATCTCTTCATCCGAATCACCACGGATTGAAATTTCACTAATATCTTTCATTTGAGAGAATTTTGATTTTATATCTTGGGCAACAACAGTGAGTTCATTTATTGTTAAAGTATCCGAAGAGACTGCTACATTTACTAAAGGTTTATTTTTATCGATAAGCTTTGCTATGGGTTCATCCATGTCTGAGGGCAAGTATTGTTTTGAGAGGGCAATGGAATCTTTTACTTTGCTCAGTACATTTATTCTATTTGAGTTTTCGTTAAGCGTTAAAATAATTATAAACGACCCTGGAGTAATCGTTGTTTCAGTTTTGTTTATTCCATTGATATTATTGAGTTCATCTTCTATATCACGAACAACCATCTTGTCCATGTTTGATGCGCTTGCACCTACATAAGAGCCTTTGACACTAATTTTGTCAAGCGCAACAACAGGAAACATTTCTTTTGGAATATTTATGTAGGCGTGGTAACCTAAATACGCTAAAAAAAATAATAAAGCGTAGTTAAGTCGTTTGTTTGATACGAAGTACTCTATAAACGTATTCATTTATAAGCTTATTCTTCTTCCTTGGGTGTTGTTTTATATTTTCTATTAATAACTAAACCAATAATTATGAAGAATATTACAATCATTCCTAAAATATAAAAATAATAACTATACTGACTCATCATAGATTTTTCTTCTGTTTCATCCATAGTGATATCTTCAATCTCTCCAGCTAAAGAGTCCATATCTTCACTAGCATCACCCTCACCTAATTCAATATCTTCAATATCACCAAGCGTATCAATCTCTTCAACCATAGCATCCGCATCAGAATCAAGAGAATTCATTTCTTCTGGCATCTCTTGCATATCATCCATTTGCGCATCCGACATTTCACGTGTTTTTTGGAGTGCATCCATCGCAGTTTGTGCATCTTCTTTTTCAATATCTTTTATTGCACTAATAACTTCATCTATTTCAACATAAGAGGATTCTGCATTTTTTTGAATACTTTCATCTATTGTTTGAACCATTTCTATAGGTATTGGCGTTGCTTTTTTCATGTGTGTTTTTACGTGACTTTTTTTACCACTACTTTTACTTGAGATATTGTTCGAAGTATTGTATGTTAATATATATGCATCATTATAATACTTTTTAATCTCTTTAATCACAGAGTAAAGAGGTGGATATGCAGTAAAGTAGTTTAAAGATACAACTGTATATCTACCAATTTTTCTTGACTCTATTTTTAAGTCATTCTTCTCAATTAAAGAAGTAAGATGTGTGTTCTTCTCAATACTCGTTTCAAGTATTCTCATTTCATTTTTTGCATTTTCTGGATACGAATAACTTCCGACAATAATTTGCTTTTGCATCGAAAAAAGCATACTAGAGAATAACACCATGATTAATATAGACTTCATTTATAGCTCCTGAGGTAATTTAAATACTTGTAATCTCAAAGATATATAGTATTTTCTTTGATTTTTTTACTCTTTTATTTTAATTACCATTATAATAGCATATAATTCCAATAATTTTCTATTAAGGAAGCCTTTTGAATATAAATAAAAGCTATTTTACAAACTTTATTGCCATCACACTCATAGGAGTGTCATTTTTTGTCCCTGCATTTTCTCAACTTATACTTTTTACAGGTCTTTTTGCATTATCAGGTGCTATCACAAATCAACTAGCAATTCACATGCTCTTTGAAAAAGTTCCTTTTCTTTATGGTTCCGGTGTTATTCCAATGCGTTTTGAAGCTTTTAAAGAAGCTATAAAAAACTTAATGATGCAAGAATTTTTTACACAAGAACAACTTGAAAAATTCTTTGCAAATGAAGAGAAAAAAATAAACCTTGAACCTATCATTGAAGAAACTGATTTTTCTCCAGCCTTTGATGCCTTAAGTAAAACAGTAATGGAGTCTTCCTTTGGTGGTATGCTTGGAATGTTTGGAGGAGAGTCAGCGCTTGATGCTCTGCGAGACCCTTTTTCACAAAAGATGAAAATAGCCGTCATTAAAATAGTGAATTCAGATACTTTTAACACAACACTACAAAACCACATGCAAAGTTCTTCTTTAAATGAGGACATGCTTCTCTCTATAGAAAATGTAATCGATACAAGACTCAACGAACTCACCCCTCAAATGGTAAAAGAAATCATACAAAAACTCATAAAAGAACACCTTGATTGGCTCGTTGTTTGGGGTGGCGTTTTTGGAGGACTCATAGGACTTATGAGCTCATTTTTAATACAATAATGAAAAAAGATAAAGCCTTATATATTGAAGATGAAAAGGGTCAAAAGCTCTTTTATTCTTTTAAACCTGCTCTTTTGTTCTCAAATTTCTCACCATTACTTGTTCTTTTTACTGATGAGGACAACACTACCTTACATGACTTTGAATATAAAATGTGGAATATACTTATTCCTTGCATTGGTTCTAGCGATGAAGAAAAAAAATCATGTCAAAATTTATTACAAAAGCTTACAAAAGAAATGGTGGATGATCTTGAATGCGAAGAGCATATTTACTTGTATGAAAATTCTCCTAAAAATAAAAATGTACAAGATGCAATAATGCGCTTTAAAAATACTTGTAAAGAAAATAAAATCGAACTTCACATTGATAATTCTCCTAAAGTATATAATACACAAAGACGCAATTTAGAAAAAGTTTTAGATATGTTTGAACGTGTTTCACCTTAAAAATAATTTTGACTTAAAAATCCTTCCTTAATTTAGAGTATTTTTAAGTGAATTTACAATAATATTTCACTATTAAAAGTTCTTAAAGGAAACAAATTTATGGATGCAATACGTATCAATTTTAAAGTAACACCTCCGCAGAAGACAACGATAGAACTAAGAGCTACTGAAAATGGTTTCGATACTGTTTCTTCCTACCTTAAAGTTGTTGCTATTAAGACACAACAATTCAGCATTACATACCAAGAACCTGAAACAGAAGAAGCTTCAGAGGAACTTGAATTTGAAGTGACTAAAGTACAAAAAGAAAAGATTGAAGCAAATATAAAAGCAAGTGACTGTAAAGACCTCGCAACATACTTACAGTTTGTTGCCTTGCATGGAGTTGTTACTGCTGTTATAGAAGTACGTTCAACTGGAAACTTAAATACAATGTTAGAACGTATTGCAAAAAGTCGTAACATAAAATTAAATAACTAAAAGAGTATATAAAATGACTGAAAAAGAAGCCTTAACAAAAGCAGTAGTTAAAAAGTATGAAAGACCCGAAGAAGATGATATTCTCAGAGAGGAAGTAAGAGAAAAAGCTGCTCTCACTGAAGCGCAGAGTAATATTATGTTTGCCAAAGAATTACAAGGCAAACTCTCTCAAGAGTTATTTGGACAAGAGCAAGCTATTCATACAGTTGCAAACAGTATGAAAAACACTATTAGAAATAGTGAAGGCCCTAAGGCAACCTACCTCTTTTTAGGTTCTCCCGCTACTGGTAAAACATACCTCGCTGAACTTATGGGCAAACATTTACCTAAATATAAAATCATGAAATTTGACATGACACAATACCATCAACAAAATGGTGGTGAACTTTATGGTTACCCTGCTGGTTGGAAAGGGTATGGCGTTGGTCAATTAACTGGTTTTGTTCATAGAAACCCCAAGGCTGTAATTGTCCTTGATGCTTTTGAAAAATGCGATAATACTATTCAAAGTAATCTTCTTTCTATTTTTGAGGGTGGAAAAATGCGTGATGGTTGTGGTTGGGATAAAATTACAGATGAACCATGTAATGAAGACCAAGATATTATTTATAATGATGAAAATGCAAACTATCTCGTTGACTTTACAGAAACTATATTTATTATTACTTCAAGTTTAGGTAAAGAGCTTTACCTTGACTATAGATTTAAAGACCTTGTCAAAAAAGATTACATTCAAGCTGAATCGATGATTCTTGAAGCCATTAGAAGAGAAACAAAAAGAGATAGTAGAAGTGGTGGATACCAAGAAGCTATTGTACCTGAGTTAATTTCTAGGTTTTCTAAAGCACACATTGTTTTATTTAACAAGCTAGGGTACGAAGCACATGAAAAAATAGTTGATGGCGTTTTTCAAACATACAGAGAAGACTTTCATAAACGTTATAAAATTGAACTTCAAACTTCAAATAATTTTATAAACTTTTTAAAAATTCAAATACTCAACTTTGCTCCAGAACTTGATGCAAGGCGTCTCAAGGACAAGGTAAGTACACTTTTCTTTAACCGTATTACTGAGTATATTTTAGATTCCCAAAAAGTAATGGAGAGTTTTACTAGTATAAAAATATCTGTTTCAAAATCTTGTGTCGCATTTCTAAAAGAAACTGTAAACCCCTTAATAGAAGACGACAGACTTGTGCGTGAACTCTTTAGGAAAAATATTACCCTCGAAGTTCAAGACAGTATTACAAGTAAAAATGGTGTTATAACATACAAAATTATCGACTGTAAATTTAAACAAGTTATCAGAATTAAAGACTTTAGTGAAGATGGTCTTGTTTTTGATATACCAAAAGTATCTTTTGAAAACATCGCCGGTCATCATAAAGCGAAACAAAGACTTCATGAAGTTATTACGTTCTTTAAAGAGCCCAAGCTTCTTAGAAGTTTCAACATTGAGCCACCAAAAGGTATGCTTTTATATGGACCTCCAGGAACTGGTAAGACTATGCTTGCAAAAGCATTTGCAAGAGAAGCTGAGCTTCCATTTATTTCTGTAACAGGTTTAGAACTTCTTCAACCTGAAATGACAAGACAAATTTTTTCTAAAGCAAAAGAATATGCACCTGCCATTATTTTTATCGACGAAATCGACACTATTGGAAAACGTGGAGGAGATAGCAATAGAGAAGTCCCTATTAATAAGCTCCTCTCTGAAATGGATGGTTTTTCAGACAACAGTGATGAAAATATTTTTGTAATAGCTGCAACAAACTATAAAGAAAATATTGACAGTGCAATCATTCGAGCTGGACGAGTAGAAATTCATATCGAAATTAATAACCTCGATAAAGACGCTAGAAAATATTTTTTAAATCAAGTTATTGAGAAAAAACCTACAAGTGGTGATTTTGATATCCCTAAACTCCTTATGTATACAGCAGGACTCACCGGTGCAGAGCTTGAACTCGTAGGTAAAGAAGCCTCGTATTACTGTCTTCGTCATAGTTTACCCACTATCACGCAAGACATTTTAATAGAACAAATTAACCTTATTAAATACGGTGAAAAACAGTCGTATTTATCTCCTGAACAAATGTTTAATGAAATAGCTATTTATGAAGCTGGACGTGCAGTTATTTCCAAGGTTCTTGTACCTCACATTCATATTGAGCATGTGAGTTTAACACCTAAAGACAATAAGCATCACTTTATTTCACATGACTACAATGATGTTCAAGACAACATGACAATAAAAGACTTCAAAGACAGAATTTGTGTTTCTTTAGCAGGACGTACAGCACAGATCAAGCGTTTTGGTAAAGTAGATGGTCTTGATACTGGTGCATCAAATGACTTACAACAAGCTACTCGCGACGCCTATGCAGCCATTGCCCTTTATGGAATGGATGAAAATGTTGGTTATATAAATATTAATGGGGTACTCGATGCAAAAGGTATTTCAATTAAAGCAAATGACACAAAACATTACCACCAAAAAATAGATACAGCACTTGAATCTTGGATGGATGAGGGTAAAAAGAATATTATAGGTTTAGTAGATGAACATTGGTCTACTATTGAAAATTTATCTAAAATACTCCTTGAAAAAGAAATTATTTATGAAGATGAACTTAATGAGATACTAGGAAAGTAATGACTAAAAAATACAAAGTACTTTTCATTACAGAAGAAAAGTCAATGCTCGATTCAAATTCTAAAGTATTTAATGAAGTTTTTATTACAACTGATAAAGCTTCTAATGAAGATGAGGCTTTAGCCCTTATTGATGAAAACACATACGATATTGTTATAAATGATGTTAGTGTAGACATTTCAAATGGTACTAGCTTCATGAAAAAAATCAAAGAGATACAAAAAAAGCAAGAAATAGTTGCCTTAGCTTCTTTAAATGATGAGGGGAAACTAGCCGAGATGGTTGATGAAGGTATTCATGCATTTTTAATCACTCCAAAAGAGTTTAATCATGCCTTAGAGGCTATTGCTCAAATGGAGTTAGTGTTACAAAAATAAATTAACTTCCTAAATGTTGCGAAGCATCTTTATCACGTGTCGCAACATGTGAAATCATCCATTTTTTAAAGTCTTTTTCTAAAAAACTTCGTACTTCTTTTGGACCTTTAAGTACTTCCCATCTTTTATGAAACTTTTCTAACTTTGCACGCATTGCATCATGGTCACTTTTATGAACCGCAAGTCCAGCATAGCCACCCTGCTCCATCATATCTTCTTCACTTTTGAAATGTGCTTCAACTTCCACTAAAACAACTTTGAAAAGTGTATCAATTTTGTCTATATCTTTAGCAACAACAGCATCGTAAAATGCGTTAATAAGTTCTCTTTCATCTTCATGCAACATATTCATTACGTCATCGGTAACTTTTCGTACATCTGTTTCTAAAATTAGCATTTAATCTCCATAATATTTAAGGTTTATATGTATATTATAACTTGAATATAATTTACATTTACTGACATATACTAAGTAATTTATAGAGCAGCCACCACCTCAATCGTTACCTCTGCTATTTCTATAACATCACCTGCTCTAATTTTTGCACGTTTACGAAACTCTTGTTCGCCATTTCTATTGACATATCCCTCAGCAACTAAATACTTCCCTTGTGCTCCACTCTCAACTAAATCAAGAACTTTTAATAATTTAAACAGTTCTATATATTCATCTTTTAATTCATATTTCATTATCAGCCTTTATTGTAGTGGAATAATAACAAAGAAACTTTTAAAAATACCAATGTTATAATGGATAGTATGATTACAGGTACAAGTTCATTTGGAAATATCAGCACCAGCTATACAATTAAACTCAATGAAGAAGAATCTCTCGTATTTAGAAAAGAGAAAAAAGAACAAAGTCCAGATGCCCAACGGATTGAAGAAGAAACAAAACGTGACTCAAAGAATGCTATAAAAAGTTCCGCCTCAAAAGAACTAAGCCAAGGAGAAGAAAAACTTCTTGTAGACCTAGAGGCACGTGACGCTGAAGTGCGTGCACATGAGTCAGCACACCAGTCTGTTGGTGGGGGAATGACGGGAGCTGCTACATTCACCTACCAACAAGGTCCTGATGGGAAAATGTACGCTATAGGTGGCGAAGTTTCTATTTCGACAAGTGGTGGTTCTACTCCTCAAGAAAGTATAGCAAATGCAAGACAGGTTGCAGCTGCCGCCATGGCTGCAGGTGATCCAAGTTCACAAGACTTTGCAGTAGCTTCAAGTGCTAGAGTCATAGAAATGAAAGCGCAGCAACAACTTACCAAAGAACGACAGAATGAAGCTTTAGGAAAAGAGGCATACCAAAATGCACAAAATTCAAATACTATAAAACAAGACACTTCAAAAACAAAAGAACCTTTTGATATTTCAGCCTAAAACTCTTTTTATTAGAAAACGTTTCATTTATACTCATATATTAAAAAATCTAATATTTATAAATAAAAAAATTAAATATTTATATATCTTTTGTTAGTCTGTATTCACAATAGAATAAAGGGACTTCTACATATGTTTGGAAATACAAAAAAACTCAATGCATTGACTGTGCAACACGAAAATGAACTTAATGAATACAAAAATGAAATTTCATTATTAAAAGAAAGAATTATAGAACTAGAAACTCCTGTTCATATAGAAGACACAAAAAAAGATGCATTTGTAGAAGTATTACTAAATAGTTATAAAAATGGAAATACATTTTTACAACAAACAGTAGATAGCCCCTTAGAAATGCTTAAAGAAATTAATATCTTAAATACCACTACAACTGAGAAAATGATAGATGTTGAAAAAGAAACATCCCAAATTGTAACAAGTATTGATAAAATTCAAGAATATACAAATACCCTGAGTGATGATTCGACATCATTAAATAACAGCGTAATATCTATTGCAGAAATTATTAACTTAATTAAAGATATTTCAGATCAAACAAATCTTCTTGCATTAAATGCGGCTATTGAAGCTGCGCGTGCAGGTGAACATGGACGTGGATTTGCTGTTGTTGCGGATGAAGTAAGAAAACTTGCAGAGAGAACACAAAAAGCAACAAGCGAGGTTGAAATTAACATTAACTCACTCAAACAAAACTCGAGTTCAATGATAGAAATAAGCGATACATTCAACAGTGAAACAGCAAAAGTAATCGATATTTTAAATGTATTTAACGAAAGTGTGCAAAGTGTTGTTGCAAACTCAAGTAACATAAAATCTAAAACACAGTACGTTACAAATGAACTTCAAGTAAATGTTGGAAAAATAGACCACATAGCACTCAAAGTACAGGCTTATAAAGCTCTTTTAACATCTACAAGCATAGATATTCAAGATGAAAATAGCTGTCGATTTGGTAAATGGTATACAACAGCAACAAATACTTTCTTAAAAGGAAACTCTACCTTAAGTGCTATTAGCTCGCATCATTCAAATGTTCATAAAGGTTTACAAGAAACAATTCACTTAAACCAATCTGCAAAATATGAAGAAGCACTCGCAAGAATAAAAGATGTTGAAGACTCTAGCAAAAAAGCATTTGATAGCCTCTTTAGCGCAGTTAAAGAATCACAGCACTAAAAATTCAAAGAGGCTTTTATGCCTCTTCATTTATTATAGAGTAGCCTAAAGAATTCATTGCTTTGTCTACCATTTCTACGGCAGCTTGCATGGATTTTTGTGAAATTTCAGGAAGTTCTCCACCCCACATTTTTTCAGCATCTTTAAAACCTTGTATCATCCCTGCTCTTCCTGCACGCATTTTTTCTTCATCACCACCCGAACCATTAATAACAAAGTTTGCAATTCGCTCTGATGTTTGCGTTATTCCAAAAATACCATCATCACTTACAAGTGCGGTAGCTTCACTTTGAGAAAGCTCAGCTATAGGTTTTCCAGAGTAACCAACTTCAGAGAGAAAACTTTGGAAACCATCATAGTTTTTTTGAAAAGCATCTTGAGATGATGTTAATCCAACTTGTACAGATGTTTCATTAAACATCATAAGCTTAGAATTTTCAGCTATTTGTTCTTTGATTTCTGAGACTTCTTCCTTTGATATTTTTTGTGTAAAATTTGTTTTAACCTCTTTTTGTGTATATTCAGCCTTTATATTTGGCATCGTAGATGTAATAGTCATAATATATCCTTTATAATTCTTAATTATAGTATCGGCATCTCAACTTATTAATTAAATTTTACATTTTACTTGCAAATTCCAAAGAAATTGCGATATAATATTTCCGATGAAAGATGAGGACCAAAGTTCATCTTTAGTGTGTAATTTTGTTTTTTGCTCAATTGTTACCTAAAGACTCTCCAAATTTCGACTCCACTTTTATAAAGTGAATTTTTATACAAAAAGGTATTACAATGGCAGAATTAGTAGACGGTTCAGTTAAATGGTTTAACGAAGAAAAAGGTTATGGTTTTATTCAACAAGATAATGGTGGAAAAGATGTATTTGTACATTTCCGTCAAGTAAATAATACAGGTCATGGTCGTGTTTCTTTAGCTGAAGGTCAAAAAGTTACTTTCGAAATTGGTGAAGGTCAAAAAGGCCCTCAAGCTGAGAATGTAACTCCTCTTTAGGACTTACGCACTTTATTACGGGCTTTTAGCCTGTAATTTTTATACCGCACTCTTTTTTAATAAACCTACCCCAAAATGAAAACACATAACAAAACACCAGAAGAACTTATGAGAAGTAGATACGATGCCTTTGTTAAAGAAGACTGGGAATACATAGCAAACACCTCAACAAGTCAAAATCTCAAAGAACTCAAAGACGCAGTGCCTCTTCGATGGCTAAAATTAGATGTTCTTAATGCCTATGATAATATTGTAGAGTTTAAAGCGTACTATGTTTTAAATAGCATAACAGAGGTTCTTCATGAGAAGAGTACATTTATTAAAGAAGACAACATGTGGAAATACCATAAGGGAGAGCTTTTTCCTTCAAAAATACAAAGAAATGAAGTCTGTCCATGTGGAAGTGGAAAAAAGTTTAAGAAATGCTGTTCTTAATAGTAGCACTAGCTATTAACTAAAGTGACTTCAAAAATACAAAACTTTTTTTAACAAAAGAATGTGCTTCATAAAATCGATGCGCATCCTCTTTGTCAAAACCACTCGAGAGAACTATATTTTCACACATCCCAACTTTTGCATAATCAACTAAATACGAAAGCATCATATCCCCATATTTTTCACCTCTATATTCTTCATCTGTCACAAGGTCAAAAACATATAAATGACGTTTATGGTAAAGGTTCGTTTGGATTGCAACACCTGCATAGCTTATTAATTTTTCACCATTCATAATCCCTATCATTTTATATTCCATATGGCGCATGTCGTAAATTAAATCTTCAAATTCCTTATATGTAATCTCTGTACGTAACTGTTTAAGGACATCATAGACTGTATATAACTCTTTTAAATTAAGTTCCCTTATTTGCACGCCTAAAGACTCTCTAATTGTGCAAATAATTTTTGTGCCATTAACTTATAATTTCGCTTATGGTGGAGTAATTTATCTTGTCCTGCGTGACCCATATTTGCTATTTCTTCTTGACTCATACCAAGTATATATTCTAGTTTTTCTGCTATTTCTTTTGTATCAAAACGGCAAAATAAAGCATCGGTATCATCAAATAATGTACGATTTTTACGGTTATCGGTTAAAAGTGTGGGTAATGCACATGTATAATAGTCCATTATTTTTGCAGGTATTGTCGTGTTATACACTGGTATATCCGGAAGTAAGGCTATGCCAACATCTGAATCATCCACTTTTTGCATTAAAACATCAAGATTATCTGCCATAAAAGGAGTAATCTGATTTGAAATACTACTATATCCACCAACAATACTTCGAGCATACTCTAAGTCTTTTGTGGCAATATGCAAGTGCCATTTTTGAGACTTCAACATTGAAAAAGATACTAGTATTTTTTGAAAATCATGCAAAGTGTCCAGAGTTCCTACATAAATAAAATTACATAAATCCCCATCTGATTCTCTATGAGGAGTAATTCTTTGCGGGTCAAGTCCTGCTGGAAGAGGAAAACTTTTTACATCACTTCCCCCATAAAAAGTATCTTGCATGTCTTTTGATGTTGGCATAAATAAATCGCATTGCTTAAGTAATTTTTTTATTTTATACCCATTGTACAAAGAACCTAGCATCTTAAAAAGGTTATTACTCTTGTTCGCTTTTACAGCTTCGTAAGCTTCTTGCGTTTTTGGGAAAGAAACTCTGTACCCTACCTTATAACCATACATCGTTCTAAGTTTAAGTACATCAGCTAAGGCATCGAGTTTATTACGAACAAATACAAAGTCATATGAAGTTAAGTCAACATCTTTCAAAGATAAGTAGGAGCAAACATGTTTTCTATATTGTATAGGAACAATATAATTTGTATTCTTTTTTTGAAAACTATTTTTATACTTCGTAAAGTATACGATTTCCACATTTAAGTATTCATGTAAATACCCATGAAACAAAGGTCCTATCGTTCCATGTTCTGAATACTCTTCTTGGTCTGTTATATAAAGAAGTTTTTTTAAGTTACGCATTTGAATCCCCTCTTATTGTATCTTCCGTTAGTTCGTTATTAAATGCTTCTTCGTCAAATTCTAGGTTTAAATACGTACAAATAATATGCACATCACGTAAGGCATTTCCAAGACATGAAGTAGCTCCTGGTGATGGTGTCATGTTAAATATAATCCCCTCACCTGTATCTATTGAAGCCTCACCTAACATAAGTTTTTGATTTTTTTTATCTAAAATTTGAGGACGAACACCACCAAATCCTTTTGCGTATGTAATATCATCAGCACCAAGAGAGGGTACAATTTTTCTTGCATCTTGAAGAAATAATTTTTTATTTATAAAGGGTACTTCAAACATGAAGTTTTTAAGTACATAATTACGAATATCTGAATCTTTAAGTAAGTCATAAAATATTTTAACAACATTCAAATCAAGCCTTAAAGTCTTAAAAAAATCGAGGTACGTACCTGGCTTAAATCGCTCTAATTTTGGAAGCATTAAAGCAGTTGGTCCAAAACGAGTAAACCCATTTACTAAAATATCAGGATCCCCATGAAGTGCAGCAAAGGGAAGTTTAGGGTTTTGAACCATATAAACCTTTCCGTTTAGTATTTTTCTATTTCCCATATAAAAGCTACCTGCCATTGGTAAACAACCATAATCAAGTCCATGCCCCATTTTATGTGCTATAAAAAGGGAATGTGCTCCAGCATCTACTACAATAAAATCAGCAGTAAACTGTGTCATAGAGGTTTGCACATGATATGTACTTCCAATTTTTTGAATATTTTTCACTTCATTATTAAAAAATATATCTGTAACTTTGTCTTCTATTTTTAAAGTATTATCTATAAATGTATCACTGAGTGCTTTAAAGTCAACTGTTGTATATTGGTTTTGTGCGCCTACCCCAACTATCTCTTCTTCTCTAAGATTTCCATTTTTATCGTAGACTACGGCAGGTTCTATTTCTGCTAATTTTTCTTTGTCATAAAGTTCAAGGTACGGGTAAAGTGATTTAAACTCTTTATAACGATTTTTCATATAGTTCACTTCTTCACTACCAACACCCAAAGCCATTTTTTGATGTGAGAAAATAACTTTATTTTCATAGCCATGTTGTAAACAATACTTCTCAACCATTTTTGCAGTTCTTTTTACCTTTGCAGCCTTTTCTAATGTATAGTTCGTCTCAATATCTCCACAATGAATTGTTTGAGAATTTGCTGAACCATTAGAGTTAAGAGAAGCGAGTGAACCGTATTTTTCCAAAAGACATATTTTTTTTACATTTGTATATCTTCCAAGTTCATAAAAAAGAGCAGAGCCTGACACTCCACCCCCTATAACGATTACATCATAATGATTTTGTGTCATATCTACCTCTCTTTAATTACGTATAAATCATTATACATCTTTTTTGGTAAAATCCTTAACATTACCCTAACGCATATTTGCATATACTTTGCATATGCAAAGAATATTACTCTTAGAAGATGATGCAATATTATCTGAGACATTAACAGAACTACTTGAGAATGAAGGCTTTGAAATAGAACATGTCTCAAATGGAGAATCAGCTCTTGATATTACTTTTAACAAAGACTTCAATCTCTTACTCCTTGATGTAAATGTTCCCTTTTTAAATGGTTTTGAATTCCTTCAAGGCTTACGAGAAAGTGGTAATACAACTCCAGCAATTTTCATCACAGCCCTTACAGATGTAGCTTCACTTTCAAAAGGCTTTGATGTTGGTGCAGATGATTACATCAAAAAACCTTTTGACTTTGATGAACTTTTAATCCGAATTAAAGCACTTCTACGAAAATCGTATAACACCTATAAAAATGAAATCACAAGTGTTGATTTCCGTTTTCTCATAGATACAAACGAACTTTATAAGGCAAAGACTTTTGTACCTCTTTCTCCATACGAGTTAGAAATAACAAAACTTCTTTTTCAAAATATAAATACTACGCTTCGAAAAGAAGTAATATTTGAGTATCTAGCTAACGGTGGAGAGATGAGTGAAGGTTCTCTACGAGTTCATATAAATAAACTACGTAAAATTGGTTTATCAATCACTACACTCAAAGGTATAGGATACCGTCTTGCAACATGAAAGAATAGCTTTTCTAAAATTTTTTCTTATTTATTTTTTGAGTGTCGCCTTGCTTATACTCATTAGTAGTTTTTTTTATTTTTCTCAAACACAAGAACATTATTTGAAAGAAGAAGAGTTTTCTCTTATAGAATATGCACGGCACTTAAAAATGGGTGATGGCACGAAAGTATTTCCAAAAGAGTACCACCACATATTTGTTTATTCAAGTACACATATTGACATGGATAACTTTATACGCAATCATCAAGAGTTTAACAAACTCATTCCTACAATTAATCCACGTAAATATATAAAAGTATCTAAGTCAAAAAAACTTTTTGATTCAAGGGTTTCCCAGTTAAAGAAACAACTTATTATTGGCAATATTGTATTACTTCTTTTCTTTGCTTTTATCAGTTATAAACTTGCAATAAACGCATTAAAGCCACTCAAAGAAAGTATTATAAAACTCGATAAATTTGCAAAAGACCTCATTCATGACTTAAATACTCCCGTCACTTCTATAAAATTAAATATGAAACTTTTAGAAAAAGTTTCATTACTAGAAGACAACAAAGCAATTATACGACTCAACAAAAGCGTACATACAATTTCAGAACTTCATGAGAATCTTACAATTCTTTTAGAAGAAGAAACCTTTCAAATGCAAAGTTTAGATATATGCACAATTATCCATGATGTCATACAAATTCAAAAGCAAATACACCCAGACATACTGTTTCATGTCACATGCCAACACTTAAAAGTAAAACTCAATCAAAACGCAACAAAACAAATACTTCAAAATATTATTTCTAATGCCTGCAAATACAATATAAAAAATGGTTCTATTCATATATATACAAAAGAAAAATCATTATATATTCAAGATGAAGGAGCTGGCATACAAAACCCTCATAAAATTTTTGAACGTTCATTTAGTGATAAAAACAGTAGTGGAATCGGGCTAGACATTGTCAAACGTCTTGCAAAAGCTATGCATATAAAAATCAATGTCAGTTCTTCAAGTAAGGGAAGTATATTCGAATTACTATTCAAATAAAATACTAAAACATTGAAAAACCACCTCCTTTAAGCATTAATAAAAGTTATTTTATGCTAAACTATATTATTATAAAAGTTTAGTAATAGAAGGTAATTTTCATGAATACAAAAAGCATTAAATTTAGGCTCACTATATTTTTTATCACCATTATGTTTATTTTAGGAATTGGGACTTCCTTTAGTGCCGCGATAAATGCCAAAGAAGAGATTGTTCAAACACGAATGGACCAAATGAGTTCTATAAAAATGAGTAAGATACAACATGTGCAAGATTATTTTCAAGAGATAAAATATATTTTAAACTCAAAAACATCAACAAACAAAACAATACGCCTTCTTTGGGAATATGATGAAGGTTTTGAAGAGTTTGAAGACCTTGACATAGATATAGATCTTGCAAAAAAAGCTTTAATTGACTACTATGAAACAAAATATTTACCAAATATAAACTTTGATCTTCCAAATGTTCCAGCCAAAAAAGACGCAAAAGAGTACCTTCCTAAAACAGATGCAGGAATTAGAGCACAATATCTTTACATCATTCAAAATCCATACCCTGATAATAAAGAAAACTTTTTTATGAATCCAAAATATAAAGACTCTTATTCTGACACACATATCCAAGAACACTCAGCATATAAAAGTATTTTAGAAGACTTTGGAGCAGAAGATGTCTTTTTTATAAATCCTGATGGTACCATCATATACAGTGTATATAAAAATGCTGACTTTGGAACAAATGTACTTACGGGACCTTATGCCAATACAGGGCTAGGAAGAGCTTTTGCAAAAAGCAAAGATCTGCAGCCTGGAGAAGTGGCATTTGAAGACATACAACCTTATGAGCCTAACTTTAATAAAAAAATGGCTTTTATCGCTATGCCTATGTTTTTCAAAAAAGACAATGAAGGTACTTTAGTTTTTCAACTTCCAATGAAAAAAATCACTGAAATCATGAATTTTAACAATGAATACGACAAGGTAGGACTCGGTGCATCAGGAGAAGCTTTTCTTGTTGGAGCCGACTCTGTTATGAGAACAAACAGCCGTTTCATTCAAAAAATAGACGAACCGCTTGTTCACAACCATAAAACAACCACTGGATTTTTTCATATAAACACACAAGCTACAAAAAATGCACTTCAGGGAAAAAATGAAACGACTACGTCTATTGATTGTTTTGACAATGAAGTAATCACCTCTTATGCACCATTAGATGTCTATGGTACACAGTGGGCGATCGTTGTTAAAATCAACAAAGATGAAGCGCTCTCAAATGCTTATGATAAATTTATACTTACGATTACTGCAACTGCACTCTTTATAGGCTTCACTATTTTATTTTCACTTTTTATTATACAAAAAATTATTATTTCCAAACTGGAGATACTCCAAAGTACTACGCATGATTTAGCTGTTGGAGATGGAGACTTAACTAGCCAAATAATTGTTCCAAAAGGTGATGAAGTAGCAGAAGTGGCAGATAATATAAACGAGTTTATTGAAAAAGTACGTTTAACTGTTTCGCAGGCATCAAGCACTTCACAAAAGAATGCAACTATTGCTCTTTCATTAGAAAAAGCGTCTATAACTATGCGCGTTAAAGCAGATAAAGAATGCTTGATTGTAGAAAAAGTTGCTAAAGAGGGAGTTACATTACAAGGTGTTCTTCAAGACTCAATTGAACAAGCAAAAGAAACAAAAGAAGATATTAACACTGCTGGAAATATTTTAAAATCAGTAAATACACAAATAGCTAGTCTTGCACAAGAGATAGAAGAACGCTCACAAGATGAACTGGAATTATCACAAAAACTAGAGCAATTAAGCCATGATGCTTCGCAAGTAAAAGAAGTACTTACTGTCATATCAGACATAGCAGACCAAACGAACTTACTTGCACTTAATGCTGCTATTGAAGCTGCTCGTGCAGGTGAGCATGGACGTGGGTTTGCTGTTGTTGCCGATGAAGTACGTAAACTTGCGGAGAGAACACAAAAATCATTAGCAGAAATAAACAGTACCATTAGTGTTATTGTTCAGTCTATAAATGATGCGAGTGATAATATGTCACGTAATGCCAAAGCAATTGAGACACTTTCCCATGATGCAGGACAGGCTGAGACAGATATTAGCAATAGCGTCACCTCCATTGATAAATCAATAATTCAAGTAGATCAAACAGTTACTGGCTACATAGAGAACTCTAAAACAATAGAGTGCATGATTACACAGGTGAATTCTATAGAACATTTATCAACAGAAAATAAAATCACAGTTGATGAAGTCTCAAATACATCAGCTGAAATGATAGAAATGTCAGATACACTTAACAAACTTTTACAAGGCTATAAAACAGAAAAAAGAGAGCACTCTCGAGACTAATTTTTATAAATTATGAACTTTTAAACAACTCTTAGATATAATCGCGAAAATTTATCTAAGAGAATAATTCATGGTAAGAGTACAAAACCTCATAATGCGATACGGAAATAGAGTTCTATTTCAAGATATAAACCTCAAACTTGACCGTCATAAAAGATACGGTTTAATCGGTGCTAATGGTGCTGGTAAAACAACTTTCCTTAATATTTTAAGTGGTCAAATTAATGAATACGAAGGTGATGTTGTTATCCCTAAAGCTAACAAAGTTGGTGTTTTAGGTCAAAATCAATTTGCCTTTGAAGAGTACACACTTATAGATGCTGTTCTTTATGGAAATAAGCGTCTCTTTGATGCTATTAAAGAAAAAGAAGACCTTTATGCAACGGGTGACTTTGAAGATGATGCTGTGAACAACCGTCTTGCTGACTTAGAAGTTATTTGTGTTGAAGAAGACCCTACATACGAATACGACGTAAATATCGGTAAAATTCTTGCAAATGTTGGTATTCCTGTAGAGAATCATAACAACCTTATGTCTACACTTGATTCAGCTGATAAGTTCAAAGTTTTACTTGCACAAGTTCTTTATCCAAAACCAGATGTTTTATTTCTCGATGAGCCTACAAATAATCAAGATATAGAAACTATTTCTTGGCTAGAAAATGAGCTGCAACGTCACGAGGGTACACTTGTAGTCATTTCACATGATAGACACTTTTTAAATGCTGTTGTTACAAATATACTCGATGTTGACTACCAAAAAATTCGTGAATTTACTGGTACGTATGATGACTGGTATATCGCAGCAAATGTTCTCGCCAAACAAATGGAACTTGACAATGCAAAGAAACAAAAAGAAAAAGATGAACTCGAAGCTTTTGTTCGTCGTTTCTCTGCAAATGCTTCAAAAGCAAAACAAGCAACTTCAAGACAAAGAAAACTTGATAAATTAGAGATAGAAGATATTAAACCATCTTCAAGACGTGACCCGAGTATTGTCTTTAAAGCGAAACGTCAGATGGGTGATGAAGCATTACACTTAGTAAATGTAAGCCACTCTTATGGTGATAATGCAGTTCTTAAAGATGTGTCTTTAAAATTTGAACCAGGTGAAAAAGTTGCACTTATCGGTGGAAATGGTGTTGGAAAATCTACTTTAGTTAAAATAATGATGGAAGAGATGAAACCAAATGCTGGAGAAATAAACTGGGGTGCGACAATAGAAAACTCTTACTTCCCTCAAGATACAGCAGATACTATTAGTGGAGATGGTACACTTTATGATTGGTTACGTGCACATGATCCTAAGCGTGATATTGCAGAAATTCGTAACTGTCTTGGGCGTATGCTCTTTAACGGAGAGCAACAAGAAAAAAGTGTTGTCAGTATCTCTGGTGGTGAAAAACATAGAATGATGCTTTCTAAAATGATGCTCGAGGGTGGAAACTTTTTAGTTCTTGATGAGCCATCAAATCACCTTGACCTTGAAGCTATTGTTGCCCTAGGTGAAGGTCTTCTTGAATTTAAAGGAAATGTAATTTGTGTTTCACATGATAGAGAGTTACTTGACGCATTTGCTTCACGTATAATCGAGATTCATGCAGATGGAAGTATTACAGACTTTAAAGGTTCGTATGAGGAATATGCAGAGAGAAAAGCTAAAGGCGAAATCTAATGTCAAAATATGCAAAATATCTTGGTCTAGGAATAGCCGGAAATTTTGCACTTCACCTTGCACAAGCAGGTGAACTTGAAGAGTTTAAAGACATTATAACAGCTGAAGAAGCAGCTCCAAAGGGAATGTTTCCTTTTTATCTTCCCTTTCCACATGCAAATATTCAAGCAAAAGAAATTTTAAGTACCTATCCTCTTTCTTCACATACTATAAAACTGCCAAAAGAAAAAGTCAATGTTCAAGCAGAACCTGAAGTTGCTCTTGTTTGTGAACTTACCTACGATAATAATATTTTATGCGCTATAAAACCAACACATTTTGGAGCATATAACGACTGCTCTATTCGTGTAGCTGGAGCAAATAAAATTAGCGATAAAAAAAACTGGGGCTGCAGCTCAAAAGGCTTTGCTCAAGAACTCATTTCTCTTGATACTTTTACAGATGGTAGTCTAATGGACACCTATTCTATCGCTTCGTATTTACGCAGAGATAATAAAGTATATGCCTATGGTGAAAATGTAGCATTACGTGGATACAGCTACTTCTATGATACGCTTACGCAATGGATGCTAAACCAGCTTAACACGCAAAAAGACTTTGGTCCACTGGAACCAATTAACGAATATATAGCAGCATGTGGGAATCCGACACAGGCTATCATTAGTATTGGTGCTACACGTTATACAGAGTATGGAGAAAAAACTTTTTTACAAACAGATGATGAAATAATCATTATTGTATATAATCATGATGAAATCTCACATGATATGCTACGCACATCAGTTGAAAAAAACGAGTACACTGGCAAAAATATAAGTGTCCTAGCACAAAAGATTATTTAAACATGCAAAAAGGTATTTATGAGCATTATAAGGGTAATAAATACCAAGTAATCGATACCGTTACGCATAGCGAGACAGAAGAAACTCTTGTCCTCTACCGTACGCTTTATGGCAAGTATGACCTTTGGGTACGTCCCCTTTCAATGTTTTTTGAAAATGTAATTATAGATGAAAAAGAAGTTCCTCGATTTAAATACATAGGGGAAGAAATAGATGAGTAGAGGTAAAAAACTTGACCTTTTTATAGGTGCCGAAATAGATGACTCTTGGGCTGAAGTTCAAAGTGTCAGAAAAACAGTTATCTCAAATGAAATTATTGAACCAAATAAACACTTTTTACTTTTTAAAAAAGAAAAACGTAGAGGTAAAACTGTTACAATTGTTGGAGCTTTTCAAGTTCCCAAAAGTGATGCTACTGCACTTTTAAAAAAGTTAAAAAAGAAACTTGGATGTGGTGGTATTTTAAAAGATGGTTGGATGGAGTTTCAGGGAGAACTCAAAGATAAACTTCGTGAACTTCTTTTAGTAGAGGGCTTTAAGTTCTGCCAAGGGCACTAGCTACTTTATTGTAGCCAGTGGTTCATCAAGATAGTACCCTTGCGATAAATCAATGCCTAATTCACAAACAATATCGTAAACCTCTTTTGAGTGCACAAATTCTGCTACTGTTTTCATACCTAACTTCTTAGCAAAAATAATAATTGTCTCAACAACAAGTTTTGCATTATCATCTTTGTCTATATTTTTAATAAGAGAACCATCAATCTTTAAATAATCAGCTCTGATACTTGTAATATGATGAAAGTTAGCAAATCCACTTCCAAAATCATCAAGAGCAACCTTTGCACCAGTTCCATAAATTTTTTCTATAAATTTATGCATAAGTACTTGGTCATCTATTTCTTGTGTTTCTAAAATCTCTATTGTAAGCTGTTTTCCAATTCCATATTCTTCAATTTTTTCAAAAAGAAAAGCATAGGTTTCTTTTTTTAATATATCTTCAAAGGCAAGGTTAATGGAAAAATTATAAGAAGTATCTTTAAAATATTTAAATGTATTTTCTATCATTATTTCTGTTATTTTAGGGTATAACTTAATTTTTTGTGCAATGGATAAAAAACTAAAGGGACTTAATATGACACCATTAGCTTTTCTTAAACGGACTAAACATTCATATTTTTCTATTGTTGATGTGCCCGTAATATATATTGGTTGATAATATGCAATAATATTGTTAGTTTCTATAGCCTGACGTATCTCTTGTGCTATTACAATATTTCTTTCATAGTCTTTATGGATGAGTAAAGATTCATCAAAAAGTAAATAATCTAAGCCTTTCTTTTTAGCTAACTTAATCGCCATATTTGCATTAATAAGCCCTAATTCACCCTCACCTATTTCCGCAGCAGACAAAGTAACATCAATTTTAATAGTACTAGTAGCATGTGTAATTTCATAATTTTGAACCATTAATAAAAGTCTTTTCACAATCCTAATAATGTACTCTTTTTCAAATGTTTCTTGTATAAGAATAGCAAATTCATCCGATGGTAATTTAAATATAATTGCTTCTAATTCAAAACTAAAATCTTTTAAAATTCTAGCTATTTTTTTTAAAACTAAATCTCCAAATTCATGTCCATAAAAATCATTAATAATAGTAAATTTATCTATATTCACTAAAATTAAAGTATTTCCTCTATTTGAAGGAAGATCTTGTAATAGCTTGAGTCTGTTTGGTAAGTCTGTTAATTTATTGTAATAAGCCTGTTTAAAAAGCATCTTTGTACTCATATCTATACGAGATTCAAGTGTACTGTTTAGCTCTTCGAGTTCTTTTGATATTACATTTGTTAAATGTGAAACAGTATGAACAGGGTTTGTAGTAAAATGTCTATCAAGGACTAACCTACCTTTAGGCATCACATCATTAGTTGCAGTGGATTCAGAAAGTGATAACACAGTCATTGTTTCATTTAAAAGTTGGTTTGTTCCCTTTTTATGAAAAAACTCACCATATGTAAAAAAACCAGAAGTTGTTGCTATATCCGCAAAAGGTTTTAATTCTTTTTCTATATGATTCCCCATAAAACGTCGTCTAGCCATACAAGAGTAAATATAAAAAGCTTCTACTTTTTTACTACTTTTAGTTAAAACATTTCGTAAATTTCCCTCTGCACTTGAAAGAATCGACTCAATATTTCCAATACCAAAACGGATATATTCACCCTCTATGATATTTCCTGCAAAGTTAAGAGATCCGTCTTCATTTCGTGAAAGCACAGCTCTTGCTGTATCTATTCCATCTCTATCAACAATAAGGGGGTATTCTATCCCTATTTGAGGAAGTTGATTGGCGAGTTCTTCGCCTAAATATCTTGCATACAAGTCTACAACAGGCACCCCATCAATCTTATATACACGATTTCCTTCGGACTTCGTAACACTAAGTTTTTTTCCTATTGGTGTCCAGTCAAAGTTATAATTTGAATGCACTTCTAAAAAATCACTATTTAAAGTAACCCCAACAGCACCATTACTCATAATATTTTCTTTATCAAAAACATATGTCATAGCTAGGGCACCATTGTCACCAGCCATACCACCTGCTAGCATTACTTTACTGTCAAATTCGCTTATACCGTTAACATACTCTTCTCCATTAGTATTAATACCGTCTGAAAAGCTAATAAGTAGTTTTGTAGTGTCTGTAACAATATGGGAGGCTAATGCATAACCCGATTTAAAATAATTTTGCTGGTAATCATCATGTGCAACACAAGAAGCGTGCAAGGTAGTTTTTTCAAAACATGAAAAGACGATACTGCTAACATCTTTTTCATAAACATTTTTTCCATCGATTACACCATCACTCGTTGTTGCGATTAATACTGCTTTTGGAAATGAAGACTTAAAATATGTTTGAATCTTTTTAATTAAATCAATATTTGCACTTCCACAAAATAACTGAATTAATAGCTTATCATTGTCTATAATACCATTACTACTCACGAGCACTTCAATATCATTAATATTTATAATAGTTCCAGAAAATGTTCTCATAAAATCATTATTACATAAAATGTATTTTAATTCCTATACTTTGTATGATTTTCCTAAAATTCTTACCGTCTGTGCTACATTTCTACATACAAAGCATTCTATAAAAATATCAAGAGGCTGTTAATTCATCAATACTTCCAACCGTATTTTCATTTACATTAGACGTTATTATATATCTATCTCTTCCTGTGTCTTTGGCTTCATAAAGCATTTCATCTGCGCGAGAAAGAAGGAGGTCTTCATTAAGCGCATCATCGGCTATACAACATACTACGCCTATTGAAATAGTAACAAACTCATTGGCTTTTGATGCACTATGTGCAATCTTAATATCCCGTACGGCATCACAAATATCTCTTGCCATTTTTGCACTACTTGATTCGTCAGTTTGCGTAAGAAGAACACCAAATTCTTCTCCACCTAGTCTAAATACAAAGTCACTTGGTCTTTGTAAGACCTCTTTTAATACTTTTGCAACAGATTTTAAAGTGTTATCACCTTCTAAATGACCATACGTGTCATTATATTGTTTAAAGAAATCAATATCTAACATCATAAACGTAATATAACTATGCGTACGTTTTGCTCTTTTTAATTCTCTCTCATATACAAGATTAAAATATCTTCTATTATGCATAGATGTTAAAGAATCAGTATACGAAACATTTTCAAGCTTTTTATTAAGTTTTTTGAGCTTTTTTGAAGCCTCTTCAAGTTTTGTGTGGTCACTCTGAATACTTCTAAATACAGAATAAGAAATGATAAGTACCGCAAGTATAATAAGCCCTAAAACAACAGTTAAACGAAACATAGCCTTTTCATACTTGCTTAAAAATACTTTTCTTTCATACTTTGCCATATCTACTTCGTACGTAATAAGTTTTTGTAATACTGTATGAATATGTGAAACATTCTTTTCTAAAGAAACAATAGAAAGTTCTTCTAAATTATTATTTTTCCGTACGTAACGAAGCATAGTTACAAAGTAATAATTAACATTTTTTATTTCTATATTTACATATTCTATATAGTCAAGTTCATTATCACGTTTAAAATGGCTTTTATATGAATTCCATATTTTGTTAATTTTATTCAGTGACAGTTCAATTTTTGCTGAAGTTTTATCTCTATTTACTTCCGAACTTTTTGCTTTATAGAGTATAGATGCTAAACCGCCATGGTACACTTGTAGCATTTCGTTCAACTCTGTTACAGGGACTAAAGAACCAAAATAAACTGAATCAAGATTTTTTTTCATTGATTCCACATTCATAGTTCCCATTATGCCTACACTAACAAGCCCTAAAGTAATAAGTATGAATAGAAAAAATAATTTACTTTTGAGCTTTAAAGCTTCTATAAACTGCATACAATGTTCCCTCTTAGAATAATTTTAATAAATAAAGCATTTATCATGCCAGTATATATAAATGCTACGAATTGCTACATAAACATAATATAATGTTAATATTTATTATTACTTTTATACTTAAAACAAATATAAGATTAGTTTTAGATGATTTACTCTATCATAAAGATAAAGAATATCATCTAAATTAAGGAGTAGGTATGTCACTTTCAAGAAGAGAATTTTTAAAAAGTTCTGCGGCTGCATCTGCAGCAACAGCAATGGGTATGACGATTCCCTCAGATCTACAAGCCGCTGCTACTAAAGCGGAATCTCACTGGAGATGGGACAAGGCAGTCTGTCGCTTTTGCGGTACTGGTTGTGGCATTATGATGGCAACGAAAAATGGAAAAATTGTTGCTGTTAAAGGAGACCCAGCTGCACCTGTAAATCGTGGTTTAAACTGCATTAAGGGTTATTTTAATGCAAAAATTATGTATGGTGCAGACAGATTAACCCAACCTTTACTCCGAGTAGATTCCAACGGTGCCTTTGATAAGAAAGGTAAATTTGCCCCTATTTCATGGAAAAGAGCCTTTGACGAGATGGAAGTACATATTAAAAAAGCTCTCAAAGCGAATGGACCAGAGGGTATTGGTGTTTTTGCATCTGGACAATACACCGTTATGGAAGGCTATGCAGCACAAAAAATGATGAAAGGAGGGTTTCGTTCAAATGCTATTGACCCTAATGCTCGTCATTGTATGGCTTCTGCAGTTGTTGGTTTTTACCAAACATTTGGAATAGATGAGCCATCAGGATGCTATGATGATATTGAACTAACCGATACCATCGTTTCTTGGGGATCAAATATGGCAGAGATGCATCCTATTCTTTGGTCCCGTGTTACAGATAGAAAATTATCAGACCCTAAGCATGTTAAAGTCATTAATATGTCTACGTATACACACAGAACTTCAGATTTAGCTGATATTGAGATTATATTTACTCCAAATACTGACCTTGCCTTGTGGAACTATATTGCAAGAGAAATTGTTTATAATAATCCTGATTCAATTGATTGGGATTTTGTCAAAAAGCACATTGTATTTGCAGCATCACCTGTTAATATCGGGTACGGTATGCGAAGCGATAAAGAAAAGTCTGTTATTGATGGGAAGTACACTGCCTTAGAGATGGAAATAATGGACAAAGAACAAAGAAAAGTTGTCTCAGCTACAGAAGCTCCTGCCTTAAAACCTTATGGTTATAAGGAAGGTGATATTATGGAAAACAAACCAGCTGGCCTTAAACACTGGGAAATTGACTTTGAAGAATACAAAAAATTCTTAGCTCCCTATACACTTGATTATGTTGCAACTATTTCTAAAGGCGATCCTGATGAAGATACTACTGCATTCAAAGCAAAACTACAAGAACTAGCAAACCTTTATATAGAAAAAGATAGAAAAGTTGTTTCTTTTTGGACAATGGGGATGAACCAACATACTCGTGGTACTTGGGTAAATACACTTGCATATAATGTTCACTTTTTACTTAACAAACAAGCAAAACCTGGTTCTGGAGCATTTTCATTAACGGGACAACCCTCAGCATGTGGAACAGCCCGTGAAGTTGGAACATTCTGTCACCGTCTACCAGCGGATATGATGGTTAAAAATCCAAAACACAGAAAAATTGTTGAAAACAGATGGAAAATTCCAGAGGGAACACTCAACCCTGTTGGGAACCAGCATGTTATGAAAATTCACCGCGATATAGAAGATGGTGTCATAAAATTTGCTTGGGTAAATGTTTGTAATCCTTACCAAAACACAGCATCTGCAACCCACTGGATAAAAGCAGCACGAGAGATGGACAACTTTATCGTAACATCTGATGGATACCCAGGTATTAGTGCAAAAGTATCTGACCTTATTTTACCATCGGCTATGATTTATGAAAAATGGGGAGCATATGGTAATGCAGAGAGACGCACACAACACTGGAGACAACAGGTTCTTCCAGTGGGGGATGCCATGAGTGATACATGGCAGTGGGTAGAACTCTCTAAACGCTTTACAGTTGGAGACGTATGGGGTGCACAGCCTTTGCGTGGAGATAAATCTCTGCCAGATGTACGTAAAAAAGCCTATGCCATGGGTTATGACGATGACACCACAATGTATGAAATACTTTTTGCAAATGAAGAAGCAAAGTCTTATAAAATCGATAAGGGTACATTCCCTCAAAAAGGGTATGATAATTCTGAATGTAATGGTGACAGTAGGAATGTAATTGGTTCTGATGGCACTGTCTTTAAAGGGTATAACTTTATGATTCATGAATACTTATTTGAAGAATACGCCTCCTTTGGTCGTGGACATAAACATGATTTAGCTGACTTCACTACCTACCATAAAGTTCGTGGACTTAAGTGGCCAGTTGTAGATGGAAAAGAAACACAGTGGAGGTTTAATGCTACATACGATTCTTACGCAGCTAAAGAAGTAAAAGAAAGTGGTAATTCACATGCCTTTTATGGAACCTTAGCAAAATCACTCTCCTTTGGTGACCTCCAAGGAATTCAAAGTAAAGAAAAAAAATCACTCTACAATAAAGCAAAAATATTTGCTCGTCCATATATGGATCCACCGGAAATGCCAGATGCAGACTATGACACTTGGTTATGCACAGGACGCGTTCTTGAACACTGGCACTCAGGAACTATGACCATGCGTGTACCAGAGCTTTACCGTGCTGTTCCCGAAGCACTTTGCTATATGCACCCTCAAGATGCTAAAGATAAGGGTGTCAAACAAGGTGCTTTATGCTGGATAGAGTCACGTCGAGGAAAAGTAAAAGCAAGAGTTGAAACACGTGGGAGAAACAGAATGCCTAAAGGGCTTGTTTTTGTACCTTGGTTCGATGAGAATGTATTTATTAATAAAGTGTGTCTTGATGCCACATGTCCACAATCAAAACAGACTGACTTTAAAAAATGTGCAGTTAAAATTTATTTGGCATAAGGGGAAAAGAATGAAAATAATACATACATTACTATTTGGTTTCGTTGCTTCTACACTACTTTTTACAGGGTGTTTCACTACTCCAGAGTCAAAACAAGAAAATGTACCTAAACCCACGATAACTGAAGAGTCTATGGGCTTACGTACAACAGAAATTTATACAGAAGACACAACAACTGCTTCAAAAACCGAGTATACATCAGCAGTTCCCGGGACATCGCATAAGTTTAAACGAGCATTTCAGGATGCTCCACCAATGATTCCACATTCACTTAAAGGATTGATTCCAATCAAGGCAGATAGTAACCAATGTCTCAGTTGTCACATGCCTGCGATGGCAAAACTCGTAAAATCAACACCTATTCCTAAGTCACATTTTACAAATTTTAGACCATCAACATATATTATGGATGGGAAAGTTATAAAGTCTGGTGTTGTTATAAGAAATACTTCAAGTGAGTCACTGAGTCATGTTTCTATTGTTAAACAGGGAAAACTTGTTGGGGCAAGATTTAACTGTACACAATGCCATGCACCACAATCACAAGGAAACTTAGCAGTAGAAAACAATTTTGAAGCAGACTATACATCTAAAGATGGAGCATCACGTTCGAGTTGGATTGGTACAAAACTTATGGAAGGTATTGACACAACTACCTCAGGTTATTAATATAATGAATAAAAGAGAGCTTTTTGGCTTTCTTTCTTCGTCCCTTAAAGGTGAAGCATTTACGAAGAAAGAGCTTATAATTCGTCCACCCTACTTTAATGATATACTTTCCTTTGACATACATTGTAAAAACTGTGATGCTCTTTGTGCCAAGGCATGCCAAGAGCAAATTATAATCATACAAAAAGATAAAACACCTCATTTAGATTTTTCAAAAAGTGGTTGTACCTACTGCGATGATTGTGCAGAGGCGTGTGTGCCTAGTATACTTCAAGTAGACTATAAAACAAAAATAGATGTTGGTGTTACAATCAACGAATCTACATGTATGAGTTGGAGTGGCGTAATGTGTTTTTCTTGCAAAGACCCTTGTTTAGAGGATGCAATAGACTTTAAAGCGATGTTTATGCCAACAATTAATCACAATAAATGTACGAGCTGTGGATTTTGTATAAGTCGTTGTCCAAGTTATGCCATCCTTATAAAATAAAATGAAAAGGAATTTAAAATGAATATATCAAGTGTTGTCGTCCAAACACTCCCTAAGTACTTAGGTGAAGTTGTGCAAAGCTTAAAAGAATGTGACGCATGCGATTACCACATGCACGATGAAAAAGGTCGTATTATTATTACAATAGAAGGTGCTGGAGTATCTGAAGAACTTAAAAAAATGACAGTCATTGAAGCGATTCCACATGTAATAGCTGCAGATATGCAAATGGCGTATAGCGAAGATGAATTAAACGAGCATATGGAAGTTATAAATGATGCCGATGTTGTACCTAAAATGCTCAACGATGACAGTATTGCAGCAGAAAATATCATTTATAATGGTGACTTAAAGAAAAAAAATCTTGCAGGTTTTGCTAAAACTTTTGATGCTACAAAAGAGCGTAACTAATGGCTGTAGTATTTACGTCTAACATTAAGATTAACCCTGATGGTTCTTGGTATATTGTCTTAACAGATACTGTAGACAACCGTACCGCAGTATGCCTTAACTTAGACGAATATTCTCAAAAAATTGAAGATTTTGGTGCGGACTATGGTGGTAATATTGATGCAGTCAAATGGTCTAAAGATGCTAATGTTCCGCCACAGACCATGGATGAAATTAGGCTAGAGATGTCGCATCAGAAAGAAGATAGTAACAAAGAAACACACAAGGAAACTTCCTAACTGCTATCTAAAACTACACAAAAAAGACTCATACTCTTCATTTTTCAAGCTCTAATGAGCGACAAAGCTTTTTAAATGCTATAATAAATTTTAATAAACTAACAGGTTGCACACATATATATACTTAAAAAAATTCCCATCTGGATATACTTTATACTTTTCATTGCTGCTCTTTTATTCTTTTTCTTAAAACCAGTTGCTTGGCACTACATAGAAAAAGCATTAACTAAAAGTTTGAAATACAAGGTAGAACTCACTTCTTTAGACTTATATCCACTCACGCTTGATGCAAATATTTATACAAAATATACTCTTATTCAAGCACATGCTGAGCATATGGGAAATATCTCTCTCGAGCCAAAATCTATTGGGCGTATTCTCATTACAAGTACTTCCCTTGGTGGTTTACTAACAGTAGATTTTGAACATAAAATTTACAATATTACAGTTGACAACTTAGACTTCAAAAAAGTTGCACAGTTTTTAGGAGATAAAAAGTTTATTAAAAGTGGTAGAGCTAACGGAACTGCAATTTATTATAAAAAGAAAAAAAAGGGAACTACTGATTTAAAAATGACCGAGGTTGTTTTAAATGGGATGAATATAAATAAACAAGTTTCCACAGTGAACGATGCCCTAAATTTAAACATGATTAGCTTAATGTCACGTGAATTAATAGGAGAATCAAATAGCACAGATACTACCGATGTAGATCACCTTCAATTTAATATAGAACTCAAAAACAACTATGTCACAGTTAAAGATGTAGCCTTAAAGACGGATAACTTTAGAATTGCACTCAAATCAGTCGTACATAAAAAAGGTGCAATTAATTACTTTCACTTACATTTACTTGATAAAAATGGTTGTTCTATTATCATGCAAAAGTTTAAAGGAAGCATTAAAAAACCAAAAAAATACGATACAACAACAAAAATAGAACGTGTTGTTAAAACAATACCAAATTCATTTTTTGGAATGGGTATGCAAATGATGAGCTATGGGCAAGAATACACTATGCAACAAACAAATTTTAAACAAAAAGATTTTTATATGTCTTCTTATATGCTAGAAGAAAGTGACTATATGTTTCGTCATACTTCTAAAATGATTTTACCAAATGACTGCGAAGTCGTTTATACTGGTGTAGTACCCCACCCTGTAACCGTAACAAAAAATCCACTTATCCGCTAAATTTCCAACCAAAATGTCGCAATAATTCTTTAAAAGTAGTATCAAATCCTGCTTTTAAAACCATTGTATTGCCAGAGTAAGGATGGATAAACTCTAAAGAATATGCATGAAGCATAAGTCTATGGCAATTATAATGCTCACGAATCATTGTATTGTGTTCTCCTCTTCCATATTTTGTATCGCCTAACATGTGATGCGATAAATGTTTCATATGCCGACGCAGTTGATGCTTTCGACCAGTTTTAGGAATAAGTTCAACTAAAGAGTAACGTGTAGTACTATAACGACCAACAGCATGTGGAAGTTCTACTGTATTTAACCTTTTATATTCAGTTTGTGCTTCTTGCGCCTCTTTTGTAAGGGAAACCTTTGTATCCGTGATTTTATCAAGCTTAACACTTAGAGCATAATCGATACAACCTTTTTCTTCTGTATACCCACGAACAATTGCAATATATTTTTTTACAATTGTATGCTCTTGAAATTGTTTACTCAGGAGTTTCGCTGTTTGGCTATTTAATGCGAACAATAATACTCCAGATGTTGGCTTATCTAACCTATGTACAGGATAAACCCACATGCCAAGTTGATCACGTAAAATTTTCATAGCAAAATATATTTCATGTTTATCTATCATAGACTTATGTACAAGTAATCCACTTGGTTTATTTATTACCACTAAAGTATCGTCTTTATAGAGTATTTCTAATTCATAATTTTCGAACATGGGTATATTATACATCAAAGATAGCAACACTTAATTATTTATAAAGAAGAATAAGACTATACTCAATCTAAGAAAGAGGAGACATTAGATGGATATCACTCGTATACTTTCATTACAAGATAACATTACGCACCTAGATGATTCAAGAGACTATATCGTAAATACTTGGACCTCAGTGGATGAGGTTGTAGAAATTCTTACGAGGCATGAGATTGATATATCTTTGTTTAGAAGTACCTATGCACACCCTGTTTTAAATTACTTTATAGGGGTTGTTCAAGGACAGCAAGCCATTGGAAATTGTCCTGTAATTTCTAAACTTTTAGAATACTTACAAGAAAAGCACATTTCAGCCTCGGAACTTTTTATAATCTGTATTAATTTCAGAAAAGCTATTATTAAAAATATGTTTAAAAAAGAGCTTATGTCAGAAGAACTCTATGAAAGTATAAGTTATGTATTTGATGCTAACTTTAAAGGTGTTTTGGAAGCTTTTAATGACACTGTTCTCGCAGCAAGGGAAGAGTCTAAACGACTGTATGAAATATCTATAAGAGATCATTTAACAGGTCTTTTTAACCGGAAAATGTTCGATGAAATTCTTGATTTAGAATTAAAAAATGCAAAGCGTAATAAAACACAACTCGCTATTGTTTTACTAGATATTGACCATTTTAAAAATGTAAATGACACATATGGGCATGATGCTGGAGATTCCATTCTTATAGAACTCTCACAATTAATTCAAGAGCAAATGAGAGGAACAGATATTTTAGCTCGTTGGGGAGGAGAAGAATTTGTTATGCTTCTTCCAAAGTCAGGAAAAGAAAATTCTGCTATTAAAGCTGAAAAGATAAGAAAACTCATTCAAAACCATCGCTTTAAAAATAGAGAAGCAATTACATGTAGTTTTGGCATTACAGAATTTAAAATTGGAGATGATGAAACTTCTATTTTTTATAGAGCCGATGAGGCTCTTTATAACGCAAAGGCAAATGGAAGAAATAGAATCTCTCTTTCTTAAGCTTTTACTTTGCATCTCTTTTTGTAGTTTTTCTTTTCTTCGTAGTTTTTTTTGCCTTAGCTAAACCACTCGTATTTTTATTATACTGACGCTCTTTTTTCTTATTTGGTTTTTTATGTTCACTTTTCAAACTTGTCTCTTGTATATCTTTTCTTCGTATGCTAGGATCTGGCTCAAAACCTTCAACAGTTTCTTGAGGAATTTTCTGACCAATGACTATTTCAATTTCTCGAATATCGAACTTTTCATAAATATCTATTAGTGAAATTGCTTCTCCATTTCGCCCTGCTCTTCCTGTGCGTCCTACACGATGTACATAGTCCTCAGCAACTGAGGGAAGTTCATAGTTAATAACATAAGGTAAATGTTCGATATCTAAGCCACGAGAGGCAATGTCCGTTGCTACTAAAACTTTTATCTTTCCCTCTTTAAATTGTGCTAAGGTTTTTAAACGTTTTCCTTGTGCAATATCGCCATGAATAAGTCCACATTTTAAACCATCTTTTTGAAGCTCTACAAACAATGTATCTGCACTCACTTTTGTACGAGTAAATACTAAAACCTGTGGATAATTTCGAGACCCAATAAGGTAGGCTAAAAGCTCTGCTTTTCTATGTGTATCTACAAGATATGCTGTTTGATTAATAGTATCGACAGTAGAATTCTTTTTTGATGTTTCAATAAAAGCTGGTTTTGTCAAAACTAAACGAGAAAGTTTTCGTACCTTTTCACTATAAGTAGCTGAGAAAAGTAATGTCTGATGTCTCTTTGGTAAAAGTGGGTGTACTTTACGGATTTCTTTTGTAAAACCCATATCTAACATTCTGTCAGCCTCATCAATTACAAATACTTCGACACTATTCACTTCAAGCCCATTTTCCACATGCTCTAAAAAACGTCCAGGTGTTGCGATGACAATATCTATACCTTTTTTTAAAATTCTTTGTTGTGTTTCAATATCTTTACCACCGACTAAAACTGCACATTCTACTTTCATATGTTTCGCATAGTTTGAAATGTCTTCAAAAATTTGAATGGAAAGTTCTCTTGTTGGAGATAATATAACAGCTTTTACTGCTCTATTTTCATCTACGTTTACTTTACGTAATCTTTGTAAAATCGGTAGTCCAAAGGCAGCTGTTTTTCCTGTTCCTGTTTGTGCGGTTGCAAAAATATCACTCTTTGCCATAACCAAAGGAATTGCACGTTGTTGAATTGTTGTTGGGTGCTCATACCCCAACTCTTTAATAGCACTAAGTAATGGCTTAATCAGCCCTAATTTTTCAAATGACATACAATCTCCTACAATTCAAACTTAAATTATGGAATTTTAACATATAAATACAATATCTAAGTCATAGAGTATAAATACCTTAAGCTATCTAGGGTTATAATTAAACTATGATTAGGAAAACACTAAAAAAAACAAGTAAACATCCAAAACTCGACGCTTTTATAAAAAAGTATAAAATTCCAAAAGAGTATCTTTCTTCAAATAGAAAGATGGTTTCCAAGGCCGTATTTCTTGGTCTTTTTATAGCCTTTATTCCTATGCCGATGCAAATGCTAGCAGTACTTGCCTTTATGCCATTTTTTAAGTTTAATGTTCCTATAGCCTTAGCAATGTGTTGGCTGAGCAACCCTTTTACAATGCCTCCCATGTATTATATGGAATATATGACTGGTGCTTTTGTATTAGGAACTGAGATAGCTCCTGTTGAGATGACACTTGAGTGGTTTAGTGAAAATATAGATGCTATTTTTATCCCACTTTACTTTGGAACATTTCTTTATTCTGTCATTGGTTCAGTAAGTGGGTATTTGTTGGTAAATTATTTTTGGAAAAGTTCTGTTGATAGAGATAAAAAACTTCATAGAGACGAAAGATGATAAAAAAGAGACTAAAAATAGCTAAACTACTTTCTTCTCTTTTTTATATAATGCGATAATTATAAGCCCTAAACCAACAAGCAAAAAAGGTACACTCAAAAGTTGACCTGTACTAAAAAGCATTTCTTCAGAATACGAAGCTTGTCTTACTTTTACAAATTCTACTACAATTCTTACACTAAAAATGAGTGTAAAAAATAAGCCAAGAAGAAGTCCTTGTGCTACCTTTGCTTTCTTGTACACATAAATAAGACCAAGGATAATAAATATACTTATATAAGATAACGCCTCGTACAGTTGTGCTGGATGCCTTGGAAGAGAGTCTATCTTTGAAAATACAATCGCCCATGGAACTTCTGTTTGAACTCCAATAATTTCTGAATTCATAAAGTTACCCATACGCACAAAAAATGCAAATAACGCAGTTGGAATTGCAAGTCTATCAAGAAGATACAAATAATTTATTTTATTTTTATGTGCATAGTAAAGCGTAGCTAAAGCCATACCAATACCACCACCATGACTTGCTAGTCCCCCCTCATTAATTGCTAATATTTTCAATGGATTTGCTAAATAATACTCAGGATTATAAAAAAGACAGTGCCCTAAACGTGCTCCAACAACTATGCCTATCACGATATAAATTTGGAGAGATTCAAGCTGCTCAATCGACTTATTTTCATAAGAATAAATCTTATTCATAACGCTAAAACCACTTATCATAGCAGTTGCAAAAAGAATACCGTACCAGTAAATACTAAACCCAGCAAAACTTATAAAGACAGGATTAGCATCCCAAATAAAATACTCCATTATTTTTTCAATGCCTCGGCAATAAGCTCTATCGGATTTTTAAATACTGTTCGAACTCCAGCACCATGCATCGAGTTATTAATTTGCATACGACAAGCACTACACTCTGCACTTACAATATCTGCCCCTGTTTTTTTAATCATTGCAGCCTTTGGAATTCCTGCTGCCTCTGCAAAATGGTATTTTTCACTCTGCATAGTTACACCACCAAAACCGCAACATACATTAGGATCACTCATTTCGACTATTTTATAATTTTGTCGCACTAAATTTCGAGGTTCAGTATGAACACCTTGAACCTTACGTGCATGACAAGGGTCATGGTATGTAACGACTTTAGTATCTTGCTCTTTCGTACGTAAAATAGATTCTAATTCTGTATGGTTATGTAACCATTCCGTTGCCATGTGAACCTTGTCCATAATAACCTTAGCTCTCGCTCTCCAGTCTGGCTGGTCATGAAAATAATGCTCATAATCCATCTTTAGCATCGCCGAGCATGTGGCTTCAGGGACTAAAATAGCCTCAACATCACGAGAAAAACTCTCGAAATACGCAATATTAAACTTTGCATTGGAGTCTACAGTATCAAAATCACCTGTAAAATACGCAGGTGCGGAACAGCATTTTTGGCTTTTTGCTAAAAAAGCATCTATTTCTAAAACTTCAAGAATTTCTAAAAGAGAGTCACCGATTTCTTTAAAATTATAGTTTGCTAAACATCCTATAAATATAGCTACACGACGTGTACCACCATTGTCAATATTTTCTTTATGTGCATTTAAAAAAGAGGTTTTTGCTAAACTTGGTAAAAGTCTATTTGTCTTTAGCATTGGTAAGTTAAAACGTGAAGTCATGGAGTTTATATCAGCTTTTATTTTAAAACCACATGTTTGGAATGACCAACCAAGTTTAAAAGCAATATCATTTAACCAACGATGACGAAGAAGTAAGAAAAATGCTCTTTTATACCAAGCGATTCCAAATTTATCTGCTATATCAGAGCGTACTTGCTCAATTACCATATCTGTAGGTATTGATTTTGGACAAACATCTACGCAGTTCGTACATAAAAAGCATGATTCAAAAATATCTTTCGCATTTTTATCGAGCTCTAAATTGCCTCTTTTATATGCACCTAAAAGGTCTAAAAAACCACGTGGAGAAGTTACCTCATCAGGATTCACCTGATGAATGGTACATACGGGAATACATTTTCCACATTTTACACAGTCATCTGCTGTGCTATCAAAATTAAAAATTTCATTAATCATTTTACTCATATTACACCGTTTTTGAAAAAGTTTTTTTACTTGCTGCATGCTTTGTCATATATGCGTCAAAAGGCATTGCGATATTTCTAATAAGAAGCGTTCCTGTTTCGCTACACTCGATAGAATCTTCACTTAGTACTAAAAGATTCTCATCTGCAAAAGGTTTTAAGGCTCTTATAGCGTCTGCGAAGTATGTCTTAAAATCTATGTTAAACAACTTATTAAATCTTTGTATATCAAGTTTAAAGTTACTCATAAGTTCCATAATCACGTACTGACGGATTAAATCATCTTGCGTTAAAACTACACCTCGCTCAAAAGGTAACTTTCCTTCATCAATAGCTTCTTCGTAAGAAGTCATATCTTTAAAGTTTTGATTATAACTATCAACTCCTTCACCGATAGAAGTAAGCCCTACTCCAATTAAGTCTGCTCCACCTTTTGTAGTATAACCTTGAAAGTTTCTATGAAGTTCACCTTTTTCTATTGCTTTAAAAAGTTCATCTTCAGGTTTTGCAAAGTGATCCATACCAACCATTTTATAACCATTTTCAGTTAAAAAGTCGATAGTGTATTGCATGATTTGCATTTTTTCATCAGCTTTAGGAAGCGTTGTTTCATCGATTTTACGCATAGTTTTTTTCAGCCAAGGAACATGTGCATAATTAAACACAGCAAATCTATCAGGGTTTAAGGTTAACGCTAAGGTGAGCGTTTCTTTAAATGTTTCAAGAGTCTGAAACGGTAGTCCATAAATTAAATCTACATTAACCGAAACCATATTGTATTTTCTTGCTAAATCCATCGCTTCTTTTGTAATCTCATACGGTTGTACACGATGTACTGCTACTTGTACCTTTTCATTAAAGTCTTGAATACCAAAACTTACACGATTAAAGCCAGCTTCATGCATCACTTTCATTTGCGCTTCATCAATATGACGAGGATCAATCTCACAAGATATTTCAGCATCTGCTACAAAATTTGGAAAATAAGATTTTATATTTTCAATAATTTTTTTTAATTGCTCTGCACTAAAGAAAGTAGGAGTTCCCCCACCAAAATGCATTTGAATCACTTCGCGCTTACAATCAAGTACCGAAGAAAGAATTTCAAGCTCTTTTTTTAAGTACTCCATATAACGGAGCATTTTGTCTTCTTTAGATGTAAATACAACACTACATCCACAAAAGTAACACGCATTACGACAAAATGGAAGGTGAAAGTAGAGACTTATAGGACGAGAAGAATCTTGTTCTTTCATTTTTTGTATATATTCATCATAACCATAAGCATCAGAAAACTCTAATGCAGTAGGATAACTCGTATAACGAGGACCAGGTTTTGAGTATTTTGTGAATTTTGCAAAGTCTAGCATGTGGAAAATCCCTCTATTTTAGTTAAGGAATTATCTCTAAAAAGTGGTTAAAATGTGGTTAAAGACCAAGATTTTTTAAACTAAGTATATCTTTAGCATCTAAATGTTCGTAATAATTTTTTAATGCAAGTGTGAAATTATCTTTATTTTCTAATGTTTCAGGAATTTTAATATATTTAACTTCACATGTATTATAAATCAACTTTAATGTTACAAGGGCTGTTGAAAAAAATGAAAATATATATTTTGGTTGTATAGCATTTTTTAAAAAGTACAATTCTATTGGCATTCCAACACTCTTAATTTCAAAGATATCTTTAGGTAAAGATCGTAAATGTTTTAAATGATTTTCGCTTTCACCTCTATGAGGAATATAAACCATCTTTTTTTCTTTTTTTTCTATTAACTTTTTTATAATTGCAACATGTACTTCTTCGCTAAGTAAATTATTTACAGGTTGACCTACAAAATATATACATTCATCTTCTATAAACTGTGATGTGTAATACTTTGTTTTGAAGTACTTCATTGTATTCTTCACAACTTGATTGTTATGCTCTTCTAAATCATAGTAGGTAAATAAATGAATCGTATCTTCAATTTTAAACTTAAGTCCTAGCATATAAAATCTGTAATCTTTACGTTTATAGCCTACTCTGTAATTATTTTTGCAGTAATTCTCATATATGCCAACCGTCATGCCACCATCGTCAAGTAAAAAGACTTGTTCTTTTTCCATATTTGCCACAATGGCCATGGAAATAGATTCTAATTTAGCAACAAATAACTTCTGATATGAATTTTTTCTTAATTTTCGAAGAATACTAAAGTATTTGAAAAAATTGAGTCCTTTACCATTTTGAATTTCTATTACTTCTTTCCATTCATGGAGAGTACGTATTTCATCAACCTGCTCTTTATTGAGCATTTTCGACATGTTAATTAAAACTAAAATATTATTTTTTAAATGAAAATGCTCTATTGCTTCGATAGCATTAATAAGCTGTAAGGGTGTACCTATAACAAATAAATTATCCTTTTTCATTTTCATTTTCTTTTAAAATAAATTCTGCAATTTTGAAGTCGATTTTTTCATCAATATCTATAGAACTTTCACGATTCATTTTATATGCAAATGTATTTTCACGTAAAAAGAAAGTTTTCTCTTTGAGAAACTTTTGCGTATCACAAATATAAATAGCCCCATTAATACGATAAAAAGTATCTAAATCTTGACTTCGTTTGTTTAATACATCCTGTGAAAGAAAACCTTCCATAGAAGCATTTTCAGATAAGGTATTTGCCCATAAAGGTGAATGATCCATTTCGCAAACACTTACAACTGCATCTGCTTTTTTTTCTAAAAGTAATTCTATCGCGGCATTTATATCTTGTGTAGTTCGTAGTGGACTTGTCGCTTGCAATAAAACAATATAATCACATGAGGGAGCATTTTCAATCAGATGTTTTACTGCATCAAATGTTGTAGAGGTATCTGTCGCTAAACTTCTTGGTCTTTTTAAAATAGTTGCACCGCATTTAAGAGAAACATCTAAAATTTCATCATCATCACTACTCACTATTACTTTAGTAATATACGTACTATCTAAGGCCGCTTCAATAGAATAATTAATCAAAGGCTTATTGTTTAAGAGTAAGACATTTTTACGTTCTAAACGTTTACTTCCACCTCTCGCTGGAATAGCTACTAAAAAAGTTTTTACTGTTTTCATACGCATTAAAACACATCATTATATTCGTTATTCGCTTTTTCAAACTCTTCAATCCTACCAATATCTAACCAGTATTCTTTGATAGGAAAAGAGATACTTTTTCCCTTATTTTTAATTATTGATTCAAATAATGTAGGCATATCGTAAAATGTATCGTCTGGGATTAGGTCTAACGCACATGGATTTAAGATATAAATACCTCCATTAACAAAGAACTTATGTACCGGCTTTTCTTCTATACTCATAATATTTTCATTTTCTACATTCACAACACCGTAAGGAACTTGAAAATCATACTCTCGTACACCCATCGTTGCATGGGACTTGATAGATATATGATAGTCCATCATGGATTCAAAGTTAATATTTGTCAATAAATCACCATTCATAACAAAAAAAGATTCGGTGAGTTTTTCTCGAATAAGGCTTAATGCACCAGCCGTACCCATTCGTTTATTTTCATGTATGTATTGGATATCAACACCAAACGCTTTTCCATTGCCAAAATACTCTTCTATAATCTCTGCTTTATAGCTAACACTTAAAATTATATTTGTAAAACCATATTTTTTAAAGTTTAAAATAATTGTTTCTAAAATTGGTTTATTCCCAACCTTTAACATTGGTTTAGGAATGTTGTTTGTTAATGGACGTAAACGAGTACCTAGTCCACCAACCATTAAAACAACCTTATTTTTTTTGCTATTACTTTGTAAAAGTTCGTCTACTTTTTCAATACCAACAAGTTTTCCATTACTATCCACAACTGGAATCTGATAGATTTTTTTTTCTAATGCAATAGCAAGTATTTCATCTTTCGTATCACCTAATTGGCAGACAGTTGGTGTAGTAAAAATAATTGTCTCAATACTATCTGATAAAGAAATATTTTTCAAAAAACCTCTTCTAATATCACCATCAGTGATAGTTCCTAAAAAATTGTCTTCATCATCTATAACTAAAGCGATTTGAATACCAGAACTATCGAGAATTTCTAAAGCTTCTTTCACCGTTGATGTATGTTTTAATAGTACTTTCTTATAATCAATCATTCCATGCCTTTATATCGTAAAAAGTTTTTTTTAAGATATTTTCTAAAGATATATTTTTAATTATATCCTTAACTTTCTTGCTCGCACCACCATTGCCATAAGGATTTTGTGTATTTTGTATTATTTGAGCAAATTCTTTTGTATAAAGTTTTTCAAATGCTGTTAGAATAGATTCTTTGGTTGCATCACAGTTAATGATACTGGGAGCCATCATGCGACCCTTTTGTCTGTCACCTATATTTATTGTTCCAACTTTAAAACTTGGTGCCTCTGCTAATCCACTTGAACTGTTACCCACCATTGCATCTACATACTGCAAAGAACTCAAATAACGTAATTGACCAAGTGATGTAAAAGCTATTGAAGTGCTCGTATTTTCTTTAACATAGGAATCTATCATACTGTTAATAATACGCCCATCCGTATCACTATTTGCTTTGGTAAAAATAACATGTGTATCTTTGAGTGTATTTATAGCGCTAAGAAGTTCCTGAAATTGTTCTTTTGCTGTAGTGTTTTCAAGAGTTACAGGATGAAAAGTCACTACAATATTTTTAGATGCTAAGGAAAAATCAATCGACTTCTCAAATGCTTCTTTTGTAAGGAGTTCTAATTTTTTAATATTATCTATCCCCATACCACCAACATTAAAAACTCTTTGTGGCTCTTCTCCTAGTTGAATAACTCTTTTTTCATATACTTCATTTGCCGTAAAATGAAGATGGCTCATTTTAGTTATACTGTGACGTATAGATTCATCAAATGCACCCTCCGTTGTTTCGCCTCCACTTAAGTGAGAAATTGGAATATTTGCAATCATAGCAGCACTTACAGCAGAAAATATTTCATATCTATCACCGAGAACCACTAACATATCGGGTTGTAATTCTGCATATGCTTCGCCAAAAGATATTTGCGCTAAGCCCATAGATTTTGTAATTCCTATGGCACTATCTGAAGAAAGAAGCATCTCGATTTTTTTATGAATTTTAAATTCTTTTTCAATTGTTTTATATGTTAATCCAAATTCAGGGCTTAAGTGCATACCCGTTACAATTAACTGTAATTCTAAGTCACTATCTTCTTGAATCTCTTTCATAAGCCAATACAAAAGACCATATTCAGCTCGTGTACCAGTCACTACACATATTTTTCTTGGCATTATAGTAACTCATCTTCTTTATAGTCTCTTGTTGCTACAGATCCTAGAATAGAATCCCAACGCATTGGATTTATTCCGCTTCCTGGGCGTTTAATTGTAATATTTGCTTCGGTTAAAGTACTCCCTTTTAAAATACTAGTTTTAGCAACTATCGATTTTCTTGCAATCTCAATATTAGGAGTTTCACTTTTACTAGGTTTTTTTACTTTTGATCCTAATGCAAGCTCAATATTTCTAATTGAATGAACCATATTAATTAACTCGTATGGTTCAAGACTCGCAGTATGGTCGGGACCTTCCATCGTTTTATCTAAGGTAAAATGTTTTTCTATAACACTTGCTCCCATAGCCACTGCCGCTACATCAACTTCTATACCTAAGGTATGGTCACTATATCCATAGGCTATATCAAAAGTATTTCCAATTGTTACCATAGCATTTAAGTTTACATCTTCCATCGGTGTTGGATACATTGTATTTGCATGTAATACTGTAATATTTTCTTTTAATGTTCCTGACTTTATTAAAACATCTAAAGCATCCTCAATCTCACCAATATCTGCCATACCAGTGGAGAGAATTATCTCTTTGTTTAAGGATCCAATCTTTCTTAAATAGGGTAAATTTGTAATTTCTCCACTTGGAATTTTAAAAATTTTCAACTTTAAGTTATGTAAAAGATCTATACTATCCAAATCAAAAGGAGTAGAGAGAAACATGATATTTTTAAGATTACAATAACTAATCAGTTCATTATGTGTATCTACATCCAATTCTAATTTTTTTATCATATCGAATTGTGATTCACTTGAATCTGTTGTTTGTTTTTGATATTCTGCTTTTTGTGCATGTTTGGAGAGAACATTTTCAGTTTTAAAAGTTTGAAATTTTACAGCATCTACATTTGCTTCTACTGCAGCATCTATTAATTTCTTTGCTATTTCTAATGAGCCATTATGATTGACACCAGCTTCTGCAATTATAAAAACTTTATTTTTCTTTATCATCATTTTCTCCTAACTTTTTGATTATTTTTGCTGGTACACCAGCCACAATACAGTTGTCTGGTACATCCTTTGTTACAATAGAACCTGCAGCTACAACAGCATTTTTACCTATGGTTACCCCCGGCATAATGACACTATTTACTCCCAACCAAGAGCCTTCTTTTATGAGAACTTTCTTAGCCGTGTACCCTTGTTTCTTAATAGGTATAGTTATATCTTTATATTTATGTGTAGCACTATATATACTTACATTTGGTCCCAGTAAAACATCATTTTCTATAAAAATTCCATTTTTTATATCATTAGGCATTGCACTAAGAATTGTTCCAGGAGGAACAATGACATTATCACCAATAGAAATACTATTTGTACCATTTAAACTTACAAACGGTCGTATTTCAGAGTTATTACCGATAGAATAAAGTTTCTTTTTTTGAAACCATACTCTCGATGTTTTAAAATATAATAACCAGTGTGTTAAATACATATCTGGAGCAATTTTAGGATAAAATAAAAAAAATCGTAAGGTACTAAACATAGTCGGCTTCTAGTTGATTCAACTTTTCTGTATCTATATAACATTTAGATTTTAATCCATTTACATTAAAAAGTATCTTAGATTTGGAATCACCAAATTCCTTAATAATCTTTTGAGCAAATTCTTTATAAGTTAAATTTTCATCGCCAACATTAAAAATACCAAAAACATTATTGTTTACAAAAAATAAAATCTTTTGCATAAGAACTTTTTTATGCATAAAATTACTTACCCTTTTTCCATTACCATATACAGTAATAGTATTAAATTCTTGTAACTCTTTTTTCATAATAATATAGAGTCTATCATCTCTCAAATCATCTGAAAAAACCTGTCCTACTCTCATATTTATTATTTTTACATCCTCTTTTTGCAACATATAATCTAAAATATTCTCACCACAGAATTTTGAAAGACCATACAATGCATCTCCATTTACCGAAGGTTGCACAAGAGAAGTCTCATTAAAAGAAGCATCTATGTTAGGATAGACCGCAATTGAAGAAAAATTAATAATTTTTTTAATTTTAAAATGTTTGGCAATCAGTACAATATGCTCATACATCTTTAGATTATCATACAATATGTTCATGTCATTTACATTTTTTGATGAAGCCATCTTAGACGCCACATGAATAATACTATCTATAATAATATCTTCTTTTAAAAATGAATTTATATGTTTTTTATCTAATAAATTGAGAGAAAAGATATCTTCTGAAACATTATATTCAGTACAATTCTGCATTTGTAGCACAACATGTGAAACTGATAAAGTATCAACAATCGAATGACCGATGTATCCGTTTGCCCCTGTTACTAAAATATTCATCAGCTCTCTTCTACTAAAAAAGCATCAAAATATCGTTTAACAATTCCCTCTTTAATCGTAAAAGAAATCTCTTTTTTATTCAATAAATATTCTAAAATATATTCTATTTCATTAAACCCATAAAGAGACCGAATATATGTAGTTCCAGAGTGTCTTGCATTTATTTCAAATATTTTTGGTATACCTTGGGCATCGAGTCTCAGCTGAAAATTACAAACTCCGAATTGACCTAAATGAGAAGAAACTTCTTCTATATACTTTTTAATAGATACAGGATAATCATGTTTTAAATATGTTGTACTTGTATTTCCATCTTTCAAATCTCGCCTTAATACTATGCTTTCTTTGACTTTAGAATCAAAAGCAATAACTCCACATGTATATTCTGTACTACTATCACCTACATACTCTTGAATAACAGGATCTGAAACTTTTTCTATTTTCTCAAATAATTCATTTTCATCTTTAACTAAAAAAACATCTACACTTCTATAACCATTTCTAGGTTTTACAATCATAGGAAAAGTAATCTCTTTATTCCTTATAGCTTCTTTGATATTTGATTCTAAAAAACTCAAAGGAAAATAAAGATTATTCTTTTTTAAAAATTCGTAAGTTAAGTACTTGTCATCTGCTATACGTATTGTTTCTTCACTACTAACAACAACCAAGCATTGTGTTTCATTCTCAATCCGTTCTTTATACGTAGCGAACAAAGGTAACTCAAAATCTACTCCGATAAAAAGAATTTCAATTTGTTTATCGTTAATAATGCTAAGAACAGCATTAAGCCACATGATATCACTTACTTTATCATCTAAAATATCAGGGAGTATATAATTCTCATCTGTCCAATACGAACCAATAGTATTTTCAAAATATTCCATACCAATAAATTTTTCCTCTTTAAAAGACGATTCTTTAATTGACTTTATGATAGCCTGACCAACAAGGGAACCGGTTCCTGTTATACCTATAATTGCCATTAAATATACTCCTGTAAATCTTTATTCCATCTTCCCATTCTATTAATGTTATGAGAATCTGTTCCTATCGCTACAAAGGGATTATGCTTTTGTAGTAGTGGGTATAAAATATCAATCTGATGCTGATGGTAACGTCCATTTAAATCAAATGCAATTTCATTTTTAATACACTCAGTAATTATTTCTTCATAAAAATCTAAAGGAAACTCTTTAAAATGCGTTAAGGACATACCACCGGGATGACCTAAAACATTAAACCCGCCACCTTTTAGAGCAGCTATACTAAGTTCAAATTCTATCTCTTGTGCTATGTTTTTAGTAAACTCAGAAGCTGTATATAAACGATTTCCAAGTGGATAACGATGAACACTTACAACTGCGATATCAGCAGCCTCAGCTTCTTCTTTTTTTACATCAATATTTCCAACAAAATCCGAAATTTTTGCCTCAAAACCTACATATATATTCATATCCGATTCACTGTTTAACCTATCAATCTCTTTTTTATATGCTTCAAAATAAGTAGATTCTTCACGAATATGATCCGTTATCGCAATAGAATGAAGTCCATATTCTTTAGCAGTTTGTATAATTTCTTCTACTGTATTCTTCCCATCTGTCCATGTGGAATGTAAATGAAAATCAACTTTTAAATCATTTTTTGTAAGTGTATTAAATCTTGGAAAAAAATCTATTGGCTTCATATTTACACCCTCACACTACTAGTAATATTGACAACTCTCTCTTCTAAGTACTTTGCATTTTTCAAGTCTCCGCATTGGCACTCTTTAAACATTTCAAGTTCATTCATAAGCTTCCATATTGGGCGTGTCATCACACCGTTTGTATTTGTATAGTCTAAAAAAGCATCACGTTTTTTCACATCTTTCACTATTATCGCTTGTAACCAGTAGTTTGATGAAGAATTTTCAGGTTGTTTTATAAACTCGATCTCTTTATTTTCTTCAAAAAAGATCTCATATTTTAAAGCTAACTCGCGTTTAGACACTAAAAAAACTTCTAGCTGTTCAAGTTGGGCAACTAAAAGGGCTGCATTAAGATTTGGCATTCGGTAATTAAAACCTACACAATCATGAACATATTCCCATTTATGGGGTATTTTTGCAGTAGTTGTGAGATGCTTCGCTCTTTTTGCTAAAACTTCATCATCCGTTACTATAACACCTCCACCGCCACTCGTAATAATTTTGTTTCCATTAAAAGAAAAAGCACTTACCTTACCAAATGTTCCAGTATGTTTTTCTTTATAAAAAGAACCTAAACTCTCAGCAGCATCTTCTACTAAAGTTATATGCCACTTAGTACATACTTCTAAAATTTCATCTATACGACAGGCATGTCCAAATGTATGCATAGGAACACATGCTTTAATTGTTTTGTTTGTAGTTTTATTTACACATGCACCGTTTCTAATTTCACAATTTTCTTCTAAAAAAATCTCTAAAGCATCAGGACTTAAACCCATAGTATCTACGTCAACATCAACAAATACACTTTTTGCACCAATATACTCAATAGCGTTACATGTGGCTATAAAAGTCAAAGGTTGCGTAATAACCTCATCGTCTTTTGTAACTCCAGCTAGTATTAAAGACACATGCAAAGCCGCAGTTCCATTAACTGTTGCTATTGCATATTTACTTCCAACTTTTTTAGCAAACTCTTCTTCAAATCTATCTACATATTTTCCAACACTCGAAACAAAAGTAGAATCAATACAATCATTTAAATACTTTTTTTCATTTCCAATAAAGAGAGGTTCATGTAAAGGAAGAAAGTCTTTTGTCTTATATACTTCTTGAATAAAAGCAACTATATTTTTATACATTACATTTTCCCATCAAGATATTTACCTGTTTCTTTATGTCCAAAATCAGGAATCATTGTAAAAAATTCTTTTACAATGTCTTCTTTGTTCCATGATAGATTTTTTTTAAAAGTCTTCATAGTATTTTCAAAGTTATTTAGTAGATTTTCATCGAAGTTTGCTTCATTTTTAATAACACCTAGGTTCTCAAACTTTTTCATATCTAATGTTTCATTTTCTGTAAAGAACTCTTCAAAATCTTTTTCGCCAGTAGTATCACTTGTGGTAAAAAGACAAGGCCATCGTCCCTCTTGTGGTAAGCTTTTAACGAGTTCTCGAGCTTCATCTTCATCCTTACATAAGTAAGGCTCATATCCAAGATTTTGTAAATATTTTACTGCTATGTCTGCAAAAGAGATAAGGTCTAAATCTTCACTAAGTTTTGGAAAAAATATATCTCTATTTTCACCAAAGATACAAGACATTAAACATAATTCACCTGATTCTTGTGGCGTAACAAAATAACGTTTGATATCATTAGGAGCAACAATAGGCTGACTTTTTTGAATTCTTTGGTTAAACCCATGAAGTAAAGAACCATCAGAAAAAGCAACATTAGCAAACCTTGCAGTTGATATTTTAATAGCAAGAGATTTACGCATTAAAAACATTTCCATAATTCTTTTACTTGCACCCATCATATTTACAGGGTTCGCTGCCTTATCAGTTGAAACACAAAAGTATTTTTTTACTCCATTATCAATAGACTGTTGTAAAGTTTTATCGGTATTAAAAATATTTACATCTATCATACGCATAAGAGTAAATGGATCTTTTTCACTTCGCACATGCTTGAGTGCTGAAAGGTTTAAAACATAATCATATTGACCATCATTTTTGATAAAAGCATCATATTCTATAGAACCTATATCCAAGGCAAAGGTTTGAAAGTCACCATCTATATAACCAAAAGAACTACGAATGTCACGTACAAGTTCAACCATATTATTTTCACTAATATCTACAACATGTAGTTTTCGAGGATTTCTTTTAAATATCTCTTTTACAACAGCTTGACCGATAGAACCAGCCCCACCAATCACTAAAAAAGAAGATTCTTTTATCATGTGTCTTAACTCATATTCGTGTTCTTTTACATCTGATTCAAAGAGTTCTTTACCTCTTCCAATGAGTTTTAATACATGATTCATCTTTTATTTTCCTCTTTTATCTCTTGTATTTTAACTTTCAAACTTACCTGCTAGTTTTTGATACAAACTTGAATTTTTGAGCAAGTCAGCATGTGTACCACATGCTACAATTGCACCTTTTTGCATAACTATGATTTTATCTGCATGCTCAATCGTACTTAAACGGTGCGCTATTGTTATAGTGATTTTATCTTTTGTATAAGAGTCAAGTGCTTTTTGGATTCGTTTTTCGCTTTCATTATCGAGAGCTGATGTCGCCTCATCAAAAAGTAAAAGCGATGAATGTTTGTAAATAGCACGAGCAATGGCCACACGCTGACGCTGACCACCCGATAAATTCGCTCCAAACTCTTCCATTTTTGTATGAATACCATCTTCAAGTGACTCTACAAAACTACTGGCATCTGCTAAAGCTAAAGCTTCTTTTACTCTCTTTTCATCTACGTCTTGTCCATATGCTACATTTAAAGCTAAGCTATCTTGAAATATATAAATTCTTTGCGAAACAAGTGAAATATGATGTTTGAGTGAATGTTGCGTAAATTTTTTAATATCTTCACCATTTATTAAAATAACACCCTCACTTGGATCATAAAAACGTAAAAGCATATTTATAAATGTACTTTTACCACCTCCACTATCTCCAACAATTGCAAGGTTTTCACCTTTTTGAATCTCTACAGTAATATTTTCAAGAGCATAACTTGCTTCATATTTTAAAGAAACATTTTTGTATTCTATATGTAAAATATCCTTTTCAAGTAACTCTTTTCCATCAATGATTTCACTTTTTATATCTAGCACTTCAAACACACGAATACTTGCTGCATAGGCATCTTGTATACTAGAATAAATACTCCCAATCCTTCGAATAGGTTGAAAAACAAGTCCTACGGCTGTTAAAAAAGCAGTAAACTCTCCTACACTCATGTTGTTATTATAAACTTCTCTACCACCTACAAATATAACAGCTGCAAGACCTATAGCCCCTACTATTTCCATCATTGGTGATACAATGCTTCCAACATAAACAGATTTCATATTAATTTTAAAAAACTTCCAATTCTCAATAGAGAAACGTTCAAGTTCAAACTTTTCTGTTGCATTTGCCTTAATTATTTCACTATTATTAAAAACTTCGGTAAGGCGAGAAACTACATCAGCATTTTTTTCTTGAGAACGAATAGAATATTTTTTTAACTTTTTAGCTATGACTATAATCGGATAAATAATGAGAGGCATTACAACTAAAGAGTAAAAAGCGAGAAGCGGATTAAGGTATATAATATAGCCTATTAAAACGATTACGGTGAGACTCTCTCGAATTAAATCTGGTAACATTTTTGAAACGAAATAACGAATACGTTCAATGTCATTTGTAATACGCGATATTAATTCACCACTTCGGTTGAGGTATAAAAACCCCATGTCAAGATTAATCATTTTTTCTAAAAGAATTTCACGAAAACGTGAAATAATATGCTGACCTATATAATTAGTATATACCATTTGAATATACCGACCAATAGACTTGAAAATATAAATGCCTATGAGACCAAGAGGAATAAGATATAACATTTCTTCTTTTTTAGCAATAAATAAATCATCCATCAGGGGTTTCATAATATGTGCTGTTGCTGCTGTGGCAGTCACTGTAAATACAATACCTATCAGTACTAAAAAATATTCAAATTTATAGTCTTTTAAATAAGGCCAATAACGTTTTAAAATTGCTTTCAATACTTATCTCACTTCTTTCATATAAATGTATTTTACCTAAAATACAATACAATAAATGTAAAGTGGCTACTTTTTATCCATTTTTATGTAGAATAATCTTTATGAAAATATGTATAGTAAAATTATCAGCTATGGGCGACATTATTCACGCGATGGTTGCTCTCCAATTTATAAAAAAAGAAATGCCACATGTAACAATAGACTGGATTGTAGAAGAATCTTTTAAAGGTGTTTTAGGAGACAACCCCCATATAAATAATATCCTTCTTGTAAATTTAAAAAAAATAAAAAAAAATAAAAGTGAAATTTTCACACAATACAAACTTTTAAAAAAGTATTCTAAAAATAACTATGATATTGTAATCGATGCACAGGGGCTTTTAAAATCAGCCTTAGTCTCTAAAATTATAGGTGCCAAAGTAATAGCTGGATTTGACAAGGACTCTATTAGAGAAGGTATCGCTTCTTTGTTTTATACTAAAACAACACATATTGCTTACGATGCAAATACAATCGATAGAAATGCAATCGTTCTTTGTAAGTCATTAGGTATCAGTATAAATTCAAACATGATTGCAAAAAAGGAAAAATTTCTCTATGCAACTTCATATGTCAAAGGACTTTGTGATACTTTTAACCTTTTTGTCATTGGTTCCACATGGGAGAGTCGTAATTACCCAAAAGAAAAATTTATAGAAATAGCAGAAGCACTTCAAACTACTACATATATAGTATGGGGAAGTAAGGAAGAGAAACAAAAAGCTCTTTGGATGCAAGAAAAATCACCCTACCTTCACATGCTTAAAAAAGGTTCTTTAGACTCTTTAAAAAATGTTATCTCCAGATGTAGTCTGCTTATAGGGAATGACACAGGACCTACTCATATGGCATGGGGTTTAAATATTCCGTCCATTACCATTTTTGGACCCACACCTATAAACCGTGTCTATATAACAGATATCAACAAAGTGATAAAATCAAAAAGTGAAGTCAATCATTACAAACTCAACAAAAACGACTTTTCTATAAGAGATATTCCAAGTGAAGATATCATTAACATTGCTAAAGAATTAACGCTTGAGTAAAACTTTCACCTCATCTATAACTTCTTGTGCTGTAATACTTGTCATACACTCATGATGTTTTAGTGGACATTCTCTTTTCATACACGGAGAGCATTCCATATCGTGACGTACTATACTCATCTTTTCATTCATCCATTGTGATGTTTCTTTATGCTTTGTTGGTCCAAAGATTGAAACGGTTGGAACTTGGTATGCTGCTGCCACATGCATAGGTCCACTGTCATTTGTTATAAATAACGAACATCCACCAATATGTGCACATAACTCTTGTATATTTGTTTTTCCTGCTACATTTGTATAGTTTTCCACATGTTGAAGTTTTAAGTTATCTTCAATATCCTTCGCCATTGCAACTTCATTTGGTCCACCAAAAATTATAATATTAAACCTATCTGAAAAAGCAGAAGCCACCTCAGCAAACTTTTCAGGGTACCAACGTTTTGCACTTCCATAGGTTGCACCAGCATTAATTCCTAAGGTTGGTTTTTCAAATTCTTTTGGCTTTATATAAATCTTTAAAGCACCCATATCATTTACATTATAAGCATCTACATTGGTCATAGCAAGCTGGGCATACTGAAGTGCTAAATGCTTATCACTTTTTACTGTTGGAGTATGTGAAAGTAAAAAAAGTGAATGCCAAGAGCGCTTAGACAAACATACAACTGTTTTTGTCAATCGAAGCAATAAAGAAGAATACATTTGATTTCTAAAAGTAATCGCAAGATGAAAATCCCCTAACTCTTTTGCTAACTGATAGGTAGCTAAAAGTCTATTTGAAGCTTTTTTTGTTTCATCTATAATCGCTCTTTCACATAATGGATGGTACTTTAAAGCTTCTATACTTACATAACTACCAAGAAATGTAAACCTAGCATGTGGATGATACTTCGCTAAAAGTTCAATAGCAGGAGTAGCCATAACCGCGTCACCAAGCCAATTTGGAAGTACAATTAATATTTTCATGTATTTGCCTTTATAAACAGTTTATTTTTTGAGGTACAGCTTCTGTTATATATATATAAATAGGAGAATCTCCAATTTTTAAAATTGCATCGCAGAGAGGTTTACCATCACGAGAATACACATCAAAAAACACTTCATTTTTTAAAGTAGTATCTTTTAGCGACCAATGAATTTGTAAAAGTTGTTCTTCTACTAAACACTGTAATATATAGTAATCTCTTTTAATATCTAAACGTAAAAATTGTGCATTATTCAAACTTTGCACCATGTATTTATACGTTTGAAATGCTGGTCTGTATGTAATAGTGCCAATAGTATCAATCAATCCATATCCACGAGCAATGAGTTGATGCCATGATAGTGAGTCAACCTGCTGCGAAGCAAATGCTAAGAAATGGTAACGTACCATAAAGTTTGCATACGATTCTTCATCTATACATTCATGTTCACTTGTCGGAGCATAAGGGGCTGTATTTGAGAGAGGGTAATTTGTTTCCGTTATATGCAATTCATGTGCAGATTTTTTACTTAACCAAACCATCGTGCTTAAAAGTGCTATTTTATCCGAGAGTGCAAAACCCATTTGCATATGTTCAGGTGCACCTCTTCTGTCAACATAAAGAAGTGCTGCGATTCCATCATACTTATACTTAAAAAAGTTAAAAAGTGTATGTGCTGTAAAGTGGTATTCAAAATCAATCACCCCACTCCCAATGAGCTTTACATGTGGAAATGTATTCTGTTGTAAATTATACGCAATCTGATAAAATGCATTGTATTCATTTACACTAAAAAAACCCCATTTTGTTCGGTTAATAGTAGAACCTATCTCGTATATGTCAATCAAGCCATCAAGAGTAGTAAATATATTTTTTAAATTCTTTTCAAATAATTTTAAGTCTTCTATATTTTCTCTATCTTGCATAATTTTAAGCGTCACTTTTTTGTCTTCAAGTTTTTCAATAAACGCTTTTAAATCATCCAAAGAATCCATGTCCCAAAGTTTTATGCGAAGAAGAACTCTTTTAACTTCAAGTTCATTCATAATCTTTAATGTAAGTTCACTTTCCCTTTGGTAATCAATACCCATACAAAAAAATGTATTTGAAAGAATTTTTTTTCTTTTAATAAAGGGCATCAAGACAAGAGAAATTGGAAGTACAATAAGTGCAGTTAAAAATGTTCTCACTAAAGAAAAAAACTCTTTCTTTCGCATAACTTTTTTATAAATTTTATCTGTAAGTAAGGCTGGTTGGTCGGAATAATAATCCCATTTAAATGGTTCTTTCATAAGGTAGATTATATCCTATTTTGTGTAAAATGACATTATAAGGGTGCCCCATGAATATTTTAGTTGTTAGAAATGATAAGCTTGGTGATTTTATAACTGCCTTACCAACACTCTATGTTCTTAAAAAACATAATCCTAAAAATAAAATTATTGCTCTTGTTGCACCATTAAACAAATCATTAGCACTTTCATGTGACTTTATAGATGATGTCATTGTTGATAGTAACCTTAGCATGTGGAAACTTGCGTTAGAAATACGTACGTATAAAATTGACGCTTCCATTACACTTTTTTCAAACACAAAAGTAGCACTTGCACAGTTTTTAGCAAGAATACCAAAACGTATAGCACCAGCTACAAAAATAGCACAAATATTTTATACGAACAGAGTGAAACAAAGAAGAAGTCAGGTTAAAATGGCTGAATTTGAGTATAACTTAGAACTAACACGTGAACTTTTTTCAGACATTAATATAGAGTATGAAAAACCTCTTCTTAGTTTTCATAATTCAAAGAAAGTATACGACATATTTCGTATAAATAATGATATAAAAAAAGATATCATAGCCTTTCATGTAGGTTTTGGTGGTTCAAGCGATGCAAACTGGACACTCGATGAATACGAAATTTTACTACGTGCAGTGGTTAAAGAAAATAAATACCAAGTCGTTATGACCTTCGGTCCTGATGAAGTAGAACTATATGAAAGAATGCAAATGAGATTGAGAGATACTAATATAATCTTCTACCTTTCACTCGAAGGTCTTGTATACTTTGCAAAACTTGTAAGTCATTTCAAACTTTTTGTAAGTACCTCAACAGGAACTTATCATGTAGCATCACTAGTTAATACTCCTACTATGACATTCTTTGCAGATTCTTTATTTTCTAGTGCTAAAAGATGGAAAGGGGTTGGATCCATAGAAAATCAAGAACATTTTATGATTCCAATAAATAAAGTAGAAAAAGAAATCTTGTTAAACAAAGTAAAAGAAAAACTACTTCTTTACTGATTTAAATAGTATAATAACGTCTAAACTTAAAGATTTAAGGTACAAATAAATGAATAATGAGACATATGATTTTCCAACAAAAGGTATCAACAAATATACAACAGAATATATACGTAACTTACAAGATTTAACTGGAAAAGTTGTTCTCGATGTACCATGTGGAGACGGACGAGCAAGTTATGAATTTAAAAAGAAAGGGGCTCAAGTTATAGCATACGACCTCTTTCCTGACTTTATGCTTGTAAAAGACATTCAATCTAAATATGCTGACCTTTCCCAAACATTACCCTTAGAAAATGATTCTGTCGATTACATTATTTCTCAAGAAGGTATTGAACATATTCCTAATCAATTAAAAGTTTTACAAGAATTTAATAGAGTTTTAAAAAAAGGTGGTACGTTACTCATTACAACGCCAAATGACTCTCAAGCAAAAGTAAGACTTTCAAACTTTATCATGGAAAGCGACTTATGGAAAAGAATGCCGCCTACTGAAGTAGATAGTATTTGGTTTGCAGAAGATGATTCAAGCAAACTTTACTATGGTCATATCTTTTTACTTGGAGTGCAACGTTTTCAAAGTTTATTATCATTTTCAGGCTTCAAAACAACAAAAAGAATAAAAACAGATTCTAGTACATCTTCTTTAATCTTAGGTGTTCTTTTTTATCCCTTTATTACATTGATGACATTTTTTGGATATTTTCTTTATAGAAATAAAAACCAACATGTTGATGAAAAATCTCGAAAAAGAATTTTATACGAAAGAGTACTATTAAATCTTTTACCTAGCACAATGTTCAATAAACATATATTTTGGGAAATGAAGAAAGAAGATAATATTGTTGATACAGTTTCTAAACTACGAAAAATGTATAGAAATTAAAATGAATGCTTTTAGTTTTATACAAAAACTTCGAAATAAACTAAGAATAACAAATGGGACTACGCTTATATTAGGTAATAAAATAAATATTGTTCATTGCACAATTACTATTAAAGGAAAAAACAACACCTTAAAAATAGGTAATAATACAAAATTAAGAAATACTAATATTGAAATTATTGGTAATAATAATACAATTAAAATTGGGGAAAATAGCTTAATAGGAAACTTCTGCTACTTAAGTGCTAAAGAGGAAAATATCACATTAACAATAGGTAATAATACCGCCTTATCTCGCAATATAAAAGTGATGACTTCTGATGGACACCCTATTTATCAAAATAATAAAAGAATTAATTATGCAAAAGATATCACTATTAATAATAATATCTGGATAGCAGATAATGTTACTATACTAAAAGGTGTAGAAATAGGAAGTAATTCAGTAATCGGAATAAACTCAACTGTAGTAAAAAACATTACGTCAGGCAGTGTTGCTGTTGGGAATCCATGTACGGTTATTAAAGAAAATATTCGCTGGGAATATTAAGTAAGGGACCCTAAAACAGCTTCATTTTTTATTTAACTCATACAACTTCATATACTTATAAAAATTTGTAGCCATGTGAGAAAAAGCAATGATAAGTCCTGCGTATCCATCTAAAAATCCACGTTTGAAAAAATATGTTTTTATAAAAGAAAAAAGAGCATTTAAAATTGCTTTGAGTGGTGAAGATTTCTTCTTACCGACATTATCTAGGGCAAAGATAGTTGAATAGCTATCTAACTTTACAATAAAATCTGATACTGTACTATAAGGATAATGTCGCACTGCACCTTCAAGTAAGTCCACTTTATAGTCTTTTTCAATAACTTTTTCATGAACTTTTTCATTTGTAAAAGAGGTCGAATTTTTATTAAATAATCGTACAATAATATCATTTCCCCAACAATATTTTATTTCACTTTCTTTATAATAATTTGTACGAAGAATTGTATATATACACGCTTCATTTAAAACTAAATTTTTTAAATTTGAAAGAAATTCTACAGAGAGTACCTCATCTGCATCCAAAGATAAAACCCAAGCATTTTTAGTAAAACTTATAGCCTTGTTTTTTGTAGGACCAAAACCTAAAAAAACACCTTGAATAATTGTTACATTCGAATAGTCTTTTACTATTTCTATTGTTTTATCTGTCGAACCATTATCATACACAACTACTTCAGTAAAATCAGTTAAAGAATCTAAGGTATTTTTTATTGTATTTTGTCCATTTTTAACGATAATCACACAAGAAATATTATGTATCATTTTATTCATTTATAGATTCTCTCTTATTTTGGTTATCTACTACACATTTTAAAGTTTTTTTATTTAATAGCACACCAAAATCATGAGGTATTTTCACACTTTTGTCTTTAAATACTTTTGCTAAAATAAGAGGAGATAATATATCTTTATAATGACTTCCATCAATATAGTTTGAAATATCTTTAGTAATACTATTGTACCCACTAAAGTCATAAATATTTTCATACGAGGCTAAAGATTCTTTCCAATAATCGTATGTTTCTCCATACCCTCTTTTATAGATTAAATCAGTAATCTCTGAATAAATGGGAGATATAAACATGTGCAGTGCAACGTTATTACTTTTACATATACTTATGATGTCAGCTAGCACTTTTAAATTGGCATCAATTGCGTGTGGTTTTAAAAATTTAGGATTGTTAAAATGTACCTCTTGGGAAGAGAATTTCTTAATATTTTTCTCTAATAAATTTTTTGTATACTGCGTACCTAATTTTTGAATCTGTTTATAATTAGAACGATAACTTCTCCAACCCGAGTCATAATCTACACTTTGTGTAACACCTTTAAAATTAAATTTAAATGTTTTAATACTTCTTTTCAGCGTACTTACACTTAGTAAAGAATCAAGATAATCATCACTAAAATCATTAGAAAATCGTAACTTATTACTACTCACATTCGATGGATTAAATGAAAAAAAATCTAAGCTTAAAATTATTGTATTAATATTTTTATTTTTTATAAAATATTCAATATTTCTTTTTTGCACATCAATACCTGAGCCCAATAAACCTAAGTTATAAACCTTACCAGAGAGATACTTTTCTACATGTATTGGGTTTATATGTTCAATGCGAGAAGTACCAATTAATAATACATTAGGATTTGCTCGTTTAGCTGTATAAAATTTTGTCATATGCGAATCAATAGAAGTAACTTTTATCTTATTGATACCCTCGTAACGAGGAGAGTTGAAAACAAAATAAGGATCAATAATATAATTAAATAACATAATACCAAGCATAAGAAAAGCTATTAAGAAAACAACCAATCTATTCCATATTTTATACGTCATGAACATTCCTTAAAAGTTAAAATATAAAAACTCTGAGACTTGGTGCATCTCCAGTAAGGCAATTACACCCATAACTATTATAATACCTGCACTTTTTTTTGTTGCCTGAAAGTTATTCATTAACTCTATACTGTTTTTAAACAAAAAAGACAAAAAGAAAGAGACCACAAAAACTACTATGAGTTTATCATTTGCAAGCGTATTTGCTAAGATGTATTTCACTTGATATATATGTATATCAAAATCTTTATATATAAACATGGAATGCAGTAAAGTAAGTGCTTGCTCAATATTTTCAGCTTTAAAAAATACCCATGTAATGTTAATAAAGTTAAAGGTTACAAACCAAGCAAAATATTTATTGAGTTTTAGCCCTGCATTTTGCCATATTTTATGTATAACGAGAGCAAAACCATGTAAGAATCCCCAAATTATAAAGGTAAAACCAGCACCATGCCAGATACCTCCTAAAACAAATGTTATCATTAAGTTTGTATATATTCTAAAGTGAGAGACCCGATTTCCACCCAAAGGAATATATACATAATCTCTTAAAAAACGAGACAATGTGATATGCCAACGTCTCCAAAATTCTTGTATACTTAATGCTTTGTAGGGTGAATTAAAGTTAATCGGCAACTTAATATTAAACAATAAAGCTATACCAATAGCCATATCCGTATAGGCACTAAAGTCATAGTAAAGTTGTAAAGTATAAGAGAGTGATGTAACCCATGCTTCATATATATTTAAATACTCTGCTTGGAGAAAACCATTTGAAGCCATTATAGAAAGCTTATCAGCTATATATACTTTTTTAAATAAGCCTATAAAAAAAATAAATAAGCCCAATGCTATATTTTTATGTCTCTTCACTAAATTAAAGGGAGATGAAAACTGTGGCATCATCTCTTTATGATGGACAATAGGTCCCGCTATAAGCTGAGGGAAAAAAGTAACAAACAAAGCATAACTTAAAAAATCATACTCTTTTGTTTCACCTTTGTAGCTATCTACTAGGTAAGATATTTGCTGAAAAGTGAAGAAGCTAATGGCTAAAGGGAGTAATACATGTAAAAGTTCGAAATTGGAATGAAAAAGAAAATTCACATTCTCAATAAAAAAATCATAATATTTAAAGTAACCAAGTAATACAATATTAGTTGAAATTCCAAAAATCAATAGTAATTTTTTATTTTCTTGAAACTTATTATTTACCCTATAAAGAGAGTTTCCTACAATATAATTAAATAACATCGACAAAAGAATAAGCGGTAAATATGCAATATTAAACCAAGAATAAAAGAAAAGAGAACTAAAAACTAAAAAGCCCTTACTTGCGATAAATAATCTTTGTGAAAGAAGAAAAAAATAAACAAAGAAGGTTATTGGTAAAAATAAAAGTATAAATTCATACGAGTTAAATAACATCTTTAATCCACAACCTCTTGACCCTTAAATCTTTTTTTTCTATTTTTTCTATCTTTGTGTTTTTGAGAAAAGTTAAGAGCAGTGCTAATACATTTTCCAGTATCTTCTTCTATAATTTTTGCATATGCAGCAATAATAAAACTCAAGTCTTCATCTTTAGCCCAAAGTTTTGAAAAGTTTTTCAATCTATTTTCTAAAGTTAAATCTGTAAACTGCATTCTATTAATATCTACAATTTTAAAAATGTATGTGCCATTTTCTTTTTTAATGAGTATATTTCCAGGAGAATAATCAAGATGAAATATTCCAGCTTCATGTAATTTATATGTAAATAGAGCAAAGGCTTTAAAAATATTTTCTTTATCTAAAAAATCTTTTTCAAGGAGAGGTTCTCTAATAGTTAAATCATAATTAAAATGCTCACTTATAAAGTAGCTTTGATTGATACATCCAAACTTTTTAAACTCTATAAACCCTATTGGTTTTGGAACAAATTCTGAAATTTTTACGCTGTTGTCATATGATTTTTGTGCTTTAGAGTCTTTAAAAAATGTATAAACTATTTTATTTAATAAGTTTGGAATTTTAAATGATTTTACAACAAAGCTTTGATTTTCAAAAGAAATTATTTTAATTTCATTTCTTGCTTTATGGATAGATTTTTCTGTATTTAGAAAGTGCTCTTTTATGTTTTCTAAAAAAACTTTATATTTTTTATTAACAAAATTACTTTTCATCTTTACACATCCACTAAAGAGTCAAAATACTCTTTATACTTCTTGGCTGTAATCTCATGTGACATTTTATTGTCAATAACCTCATGTGCTCTGCGTGATAATTCTTCAAGTTTCTTTGGATTTTCATAGAGTTCTTTAATTTTCTCTGCAATAGCCAAATATTTTTTAATAGGTGTTATAAAACCATTTATACCATCTTCTATAACTTCTAAACTTGAAGGATTTGATGAAGCTATAACAGGGGTATCACAAGAAAGAGCTTCTAAAATCACACGAGGAAGCCCTTCTTTTCGTGTTGAAGCATGCACTAAAACATCGCACGAAGCGATAATTGCAGGTACATCATTTCTAAACCCTGTCATATGAATACGCTCTTGCATACCTGAATTTTGTATAGCGCTGTTATATGGTTCTTTATCAATGGCTTTACCCATAAGTAAAATATGTATGTTTTCTAACTCAGAAATCTCTTTTGCAGCTTCAAGTAAATAAATAAGACCCTTATGAGGACGTACATTTGCAACAAAGGCTATATTAAAATTATTTTCATTCGTACCAAATTCACTTAAATCAAGTTTACCTTGGTCGTACCATTCTCTTTTATGCCCTTTATAGATTGTAACAACTCTTTTTTTTGAAGAAAAAACCTGTTTATCCACATGCCTTTGTACTGCTTGAGAAACGCAAACTACACCATTTACACGTGGGTTAAGTGCATTTAAATAAGCACTTGGATCACGTCTATAAAGACCACCTGTAGTACCTCTATATGTAACTAGCTTAACCTCAGTTCCAAAAGATGCGATAACTCCATTGGAGATAGACTTCGATTCAGTTGCATACACTATATCAATCTTTTTATCTTCTATAACCTGTTTTATCTTTTTTATTACACTAAAGTCTATCTTTTTTTTGTACTCTGCATTGATTATACTTATGCCATGCTCTAAAAAACGAGCACTATACTCGCCATCTTCTTGTGTCATTATGGTAATACAAACACCCATTTTTGCTAATGATACATATATTTCAGTCTCAGGTCGAAGACTGTTATATGCGCCTTTTGTAGATGCTAAGACTAGAACATTCATCTATTTACTAGCCTGAATTTTTTGAATTGTCTTTGTTGTACTCTTGCCATCAACAAAATCAACAAGCTTTAACGCACCCGAGTATTCAGTACCAACTACTGTTTTACCCTCATAGTCTCCACCTTTTACCAAGACATCAGGTTGAATCATTTTAATCAATTCTAAAGGCGTATCTTCCTCAAATGGCACAACAAAATCAACTGCTTCAAGTGCCGCTAAAAGATACGCTCTATCCTCAGCAATATTAACAGGTCTTGTTGGACCTTTTAACCTTGATACAGAAGCATCAGAATTTAGTCCAACTATTAAAATATCACCAAAACTTTTTGCAATTTGTAAGTATTTCACATGTCCCACATGTAAAATATCAAAACAGCCATTTGTAAAAACTATTTTTTTTCCATTACTGCTACAACGTGTTACGATAGCTTCTATTGCATCAAAACTTTTTATATGAGCATCTGATGTACTTTTATGAAGTATCGCTTCATACTCTTCTATCTCGTCAAGTGTAACAGTTGCTGAACCAATTTTTCCAACAACTACACCCGCAGCAAGATTTGAGAACTTTGCTGTATCTTCTATACTTTTCCCACATGCAAGAGAAAATGCGATGGATGCTATTACAGTGTCCCCTGCTCCAGTTACATCAAAAACTTCTTTTGCAACCGTAGGAAATATTGCAACTTCCTTATCGTAAATAGCGATTCCATCTTCAGATAAAGTAATAAGAGAAATACCTAGGTCACATTCTTTCTTTAACTTTTGGAGTGCCTGCTTAAGACTTTTAGAATTAGAAATATCTATACCTGTTGCAAGTACTGCCTCTTTTTTATTAGGTGTTAAAAGATACGCTCCTTTGTACTTAGCGAAATTACTTCCCTTTGGATCCACAAGAACTTTGACATTATTTTTATTTGCTAAAGTTATTACACTCTGACAAAGTGTATCTCGGAGTACCCCTTTTCCGTAATCAGAAAGAATAATTACATCGTATTGCGTTATAGATTTTATAAGAGATGCAAGTATTTTAGCTACGCTTTCGTATTCTATAGTATCCTTGCTTTCTCTATCGTAACGAATAACCTGTTGTGATGACGCAATAATTCTACTCTTTTTAGATGTTTTTCTATTCTTTTGAATAAAAATATTTGACGTATCTATATGTATGCTTTTGAGCATATTAAGAAGTTCGACACCATTAGAATCATCACCGATAACACTACTAACACTCACCTTCGCACCAAGTGCATTAAGATTGTTAATAACATTACCCGCACCACCTAAAACTGTAGTTTCATTAGCAATATCTACAATAGCAACTGGAGCCTCCGGAGAAATCCTCTCACAACTTCCCCATAAATAATGGTCTATCATTAAGTCACCAAGAACTAAGATATTTACCTTAGCATTTTTGTATATTTGCATTATTTTACTTCTTCTTCATAAATTCTTTTAATTTCAGGAACGTATGCTTTAATAGCATCTTCCATTTCATATGCTGGCTCATATTCTAAATCTTCGCGAGTGGTTTGAATATCTGCTTCAGTATGAAACTGATAACTTCCGATAAACGGATTAGGTATATACTCACATGCTAATTCTGTATCAAGTTCTTTTTGAAGAATATCTACTATATCTTGAAAACTTCTTGCCTTACCTGTTCCTACATTATATATACCACTTTGTTTTGGTTGCATTGCTTTTATATTTGCTTGGATTATATCCTCTATATAAATAAAATCACGAAGTATTTTATCACTATCTTCAAAAAGTTTAGGATTTTTACCCGATAAAATTTGATGTCCAAATTGTAGAACCATAGAAGCAGTCGTATTTTTAAAGTACTCACCTTTTCCATATACATTAAAGTATCGTAAACCAACGATAGAAATATTTGTTTTATCCATATACGTACGGCTTACGTTGTCCATACTCAGTTTTGAAAAGCCATAAACATTTTGCGGAGCCTCTCTTCCAACTCTTTGAGGAGAAGAAGCGTTACCATAAGTAGCAGCCGAAGAGGCATAAATCATATTTGCATTATGTAAAACTGCTATATTAAGTAGGTCTTTATATGCATTAACATTTGTTTTAATCATCAAATCTTGTTCAAGTGCTGTCGTATCAGAAATAGCAGCTTCATGAAAAATATAATCAAAATTATAATTCATTTCAAGGTTTAACAGCAAGTCTTTATCATTAATATCACCGCTAATAACTTCACCATTAAAACCTAAAAGGTTCTTAAAGTGCCCAAAACTCTTAAGGTTTCCATTAGAAAGTTTTGCTCCACTTCTAAAACAATCTAAAATAACAACCTTCGCACGTGGATGATTTTTTTGAAAATAGAATGCTAAATTAGAGCCAATAAATCCAGCACCACCGGTTATTAAAATTGTTTTATTTTCTAAATCATCGTCAATGTATCTCATTTATTCACCTATAATCAATTTGCTATTACAAAATCATACACTATAATTCATTAACATGTATTTAAGACTCAACTTACTATAATTTTAGCGAAACTTTAAATACTCACAAGGAATAAATATGAAAAAAATCGTAATCGCTACAATCGCTACTTTAGCATTAGCAACTTCTGCAATGGCTGCAGTAAATGGAAAAGCTTGTACTTCTTGTCACGGTGCTGACTGGTCAAAAAAAGCTTTAGGTAAATCTAAAAATGTTGCGGCAATGACTCATGCAGAAATTGCTCATTCTTTAAAAGGTTACAAAGCTGGTACTTACGGTGGTCCAATGAAAGGTCTTATGAAAGGTCAAGTTGCTAAGTATTCTGATGCTGATTTAGAAGCATTCTCTCATACTATCGGTAAATAATTTCCGTTAAGAATTGCCTTTTAAGGCAATTGTGGCACTCAATGCCTATGCCCCCCCCCCATCGCTAAAGCGTAGGTGGGGTACTTTCCAAGATACTTTTATTCTGGTCGATAATTTTTTTCTAAATCTTTTCTTTTCTTTTCTAATGCAGCAGCATCATTGAGTTCATCTTCATTATCAAACTTAGTAGCATTCAAAAACTTCTCTTCATCATCAAATTGTCCATTTTTAATTGCCCATAAAAAAGCCAGCAGTGCGAGTGATCCTAAAAATATAGAAGCACTCATCATCATCCTAATTACCCATTCATCCATAGTTATCCTTTAATTTTTATTCCATTGCAATCTAATACGCATAGAGTTACCAACAACAAGCAAAGAACTTACACTCATAGAAATAGCAGCTATGAGAGGTATTATATACCCTGCCATTGCTAAGGGAATTGTTACAGCATTATAAAGTAAAGATATTCCTAAATTTTGCTTTATAAGCAAATACGTAGTGCGAGAAATTTTAAAGGCATCAAGAAGTGAATGTAAAGAATCATCAAGTAAAACTACATCACTAACATCAACTGCAATATCACTACCGCTTCCCATAACAATTCCTATATCAGCCTGTGCTAATGCTAAAATATCATTCACACCATCACCAACCATAACAACTACTTTTCCCTCTTTATGTAATTTATTTATAAAGGTAGCCTTACCTTCTGGTGTTTGCTGCGATACAATAGTTTTAATCCCAACCTCTTGAGCAATTTTATATGCTACTCTCTCATTGTCTCCAGTAAGCATTATAATATCAATATTTTTATTTCCAATGGTTTTAATCATATGGTGTGCATTTTCTTTGATTGTATCACTTAAATCATACGAAGCTATTATTTCGTTATCTATAACAAAATAAAACTTTGTACTTGCATTTTCGTCATCAATGTTTAATCCATTTTCAAACAGAAGTTTTGCATTCCCACCTAAAAGTATAGTACCTTTATAGAGTGCTTTAATACCACATGCAGGAATTTGACTGTATTCATCCAGGATATATTCATCTAAAAGGTTGTTTTCTTGTAAATAATTACGTACTCCACATGCTACAGGATGCTTTGATGCTTTCACTAAGGAATATAAAATATTTTTATCAAATACTTTATGAATGGTTTCATTAGTAACTTCGGGCTTACCAACTGTTAATGTACCTGTTTTATCTAAGACTAAAGTATCAACCTTTGCCATTGTTTCCAACTGTGCAGCTTCTTTAAACAATATACCTCTTTTAGCACCCAAACTCAGTCCAACCAATGTTGCAACAGGGGTAGCCAAAGCTAGGGCACATGGACAAGCGATTACGATAACCGAGATACCCACAATAAAAGAAGTTTCAAAGTCATGTGGCCAATACCACCAAACTACAAAGGTAATAAATGCAAGCCCTAAAATTATAGAAGAAAAATACTCAGACAACCTATTTGCTAACTGCTCAATCTTTGGTTTTTTATTAATTGCTGACTCAAGAAGTGTAACTAAAGAAGAAAGTGTTGAATGCTCAAAATCTTTTGTAGCTTTGAAGTGAATATCTGCATCAATGCTTACAGTTCCACTAATAACAGAGTCACCTAAAGTTTTAAATATAGGTTCGCTCTCCCCAGTTAAATTCGACTCATTAAAGTTTCCACTACCTTTTATAATATCACCATCAAGTAAAACTTTTTCTCCACTTGAAACTACTACAATATCATTAATACACACATCATTGAGTTTACATAAAGTGATTTTATTATCTTTAAAAATATTCACTTCACTAGGAATGTGTTTTCCCATCACATCTAGTGCATCCGCTGCATGTTTCTTACTCAGTACTTCTAAAAACTTTCCTATCAATACAAAAGTAATAATCATAGTAACAGAATCAAAATATGCTTCACCCTGCTCTCGCAAGGTTATATAAATGGAATAAATATATGTTAAAGATGCTCCCGTAGCAACTAAAATATCCATATTTACTATTTTATTTTTTACTCCATAGTACGCACCACGAAAGAAAATCCAGCCACTGTAAAATAAAACAGGAGTTGAAAGCACCCACTCTGCTACATTTAAAGTTGTCTTAATTTCTTGAATCATGCCAGTAAAGTATCCAGCATATTGAGCAACTGCGATCATCATAATATTCATAGAAGCAAATAGAGCTACGACCATACGTAAATAATACTCTTTTCTTTTGGCATTAGCTTGGATCTCTTGAACTGTAGCATCATAAGCAAATGCGTTGTATCCGACTGCACGTATCATAGTAATAATTGCAGATAATTTCACAACTTCATCTACCCATATAATCGAAGCTTTGTTATTTGTAAAATTGATATTTGCTTCTATAATACCATCCATTTTTTGTAAAGCTTTTTCATTTAACCATACACAAGCAGAACAATGAATACCCACTATGACTAAAGACACCTCATTAAAACCATCTTTATTTGTTTTAACAAATTTATCATAAAAAGAACTTGCATCAAAATTATGAGAATCTTCGAAAATATTTGTTTGAGGTGTTAATACTGTGCTTCGTGTTTTTTCATAAAAGCTATGTAAACCATTATCATGTAAAAGATGGTATACCCCTTTGCATCCATTGCAGCAAAAGTATTTATCTTCATCTACTATCATAACCGATGCATCAAATTCTAAATGACAATGTGTACATGCAATATTATTCGACAATTTCAAACTTTCCTTTTTTTCTATTTTTCACTAGATTACTCCAAATTTCCACATGCCCACTCATACAAATATAAACTCCATCATCATTAATTGCCTTAGCAAATCCTATCGCCATGCCAATGTTTAAACTTGACTCAATACTATCTATTTCAAAAGGTTGCATAGCACCAACTAAAATAATTTTTCTATCATCAAATATAGCATCTAAAAACTCAGCTGTATCATGCATAGTATCTGTGCCATGAATAATTATAAATATATTTTCAGTAGATTCATTGATAATACTAGCAATCAACTTTCTATCATTCGTATCAATATCTAAACTATCTTTATAAACTACACCTGCTAAACTATATGAACTCTCAAAGCTTGTGAGTATCTTATCAACTGCTTTATTGTCAAAAGGAACTTCAAGCTCTCCATTAAGAGGGTTATATCTTTTATTAAAGGTACCACCACTATTAAGTATTAACATATATATCCTCTAATTTAGAAACTATTTTTGTAGCTTTGGAAGTTTTAATTAATTTGCTCTCATCAAATAAGTATGTTTCAGATAAACCAGCATTAAGACCAGCTTCAATATCTCTTTCCTTATCTCCAATTATAATTGAAGTAGCTAAATCTAAATGAAATGAATTCTTAGCATTAATTAACATACCAGCATGTGGCTTTCTACAAGAACATATTCCAGAAATATTTGGATGGTGAGGACAATGGTATACGTATGATATACAAATCGAATGTTTTGAAAACTCATTTACCATCCAAGATGATAGAATAGAAAAATCATCTTCATTATAGTATCCTCTAGCAATACCAGACTGATTTGTTACAACAAATATTCTATAATTTAAATTTTCATAAAACCTACAAAGATCAAAGATACCGTCAATAAACTCAAAATCTTCAATTTTATATAAATAGTCTTTTTCAACATTTATAACACCATCTCTATCTAAGAAAAGAGCTTTTTGCATTTATAAACGACTCACACCATCAGCAAATATCTCTTTTTCTATTATGTCACAAAGAATATGACCAATTAAAATATGAGATTCTTGAATTCTTGGAGTAGATTCAGAAGGTACTATCAAAGAGATATCAGCTAACGCAGCCATTCGACCACCATCGCGTCCAACTAAAGCAACAGTAAAAATATTTTTTTTCTTAGCTGACTCAAATGCTTTAACAATATTAAGAGAATTTCCAGATGTAGAAATTCCAATAAAAATGTCACCTGATTGACCCATACCTTCAAGCTGACGAGAAAAAACTTGATCGTATCCATAGTCATTACCAATAGCAGTTAAAGCTGAAGTATCCGTAGTTAAAGCTAAAGAAGGCAAAGAGGGTCTATCAAAACCATAGCGACCTACCATTTCCGCTGCTATATGCTGTGCATCTGCTGCACTACCACCATTTCCAGCTAAAATTGTTTTTTTATCACCTCTGTATAAAGTCACACATTTCTTAGCAACTTCTTCTATATTATTTAATAATACATCGTTATTAT
>NZ_JAEMVA010000039.1 GCF_029215955.1 Sulfurimonas sp. SAG-AH-194-I05 | reverse complement strand
TACACATCATCAGCAATCAACCAAGACGATGGAGGTTATACCTTTATAGTAGCAGGAACAACAACAGACTTCTTTAGATTTTCAGGAACAGACAGTGTCTCTCCAACTATAACACAAATATACGATCGCTTTAAAGAAGTAAATGCAACAGCGTTCAAAGTAGCGTTTAAAATAAATGATACCTCACGCTCAGACCTAATACTATCCCTTATTCAATCATCAACAAACATAGCAAACGTAACACTAACAGATGGCAGTATAGTTACTACTAAAACACTTGCCAACAGTGAATATAATAACATAGACTTAAACCTAAGTATAGAACCCCTAAGCAACCAAAGAGGAATAATAGAATACGAACTCCAAATAAAAGATGCAAGTAACAACCAAGTAAGCGAACACTTCAGGGTGATTTTAGATAATAAAAACCATTACCATTCCATAACAAGCAAAATAACATCTTCGTCATACGATAGTGCATCCTCAGATACTGTAAACGATAACAGATATACCCTCGCAACCTACACAGACTTCTCAGACACAAATAATTATAAAGTAGTAGAATATAAAAGACATGAAATAGTCAATAATACTATTATAAATGAATACCAAGTAAAAGATATAAACTCACTTGTAACCTATACTACCCCAACTGTAACAGTACCAAATACCCTAAAATTCCAAACGCCAACAGAGTACTTAGAACTTTCATCTTTGTTTAGCCAAAATAATATGGATTTTACATTTTCAAATGTAAACTCAAGTTCCCAAGAAGTGTACGTAAAATACCTAACAGAAGTACTAAACATACAAACAGACTTCTTCTCAAGTAATACAACCTATAATACTATGAGCGAATTTATTACAGAAGCACAAAAGAATGAAATTTCTTATGGCCTTCTTAGAAGCTATGACAAAACTAAATTTATAACACTAGGAATAAATAATAATGAACTTATAGAATATAACCAAGATGGAACAAGAGTAGATATTAGTTTACCAGTGGGCACATATACAACCACCGTAGTAAACTCTACAGAAGTGCTCATTTTAAACCCACAATTAGATGGTGTTCCACATGCTGATTACCCACATAACATAGCCTTCGTACTAGAAAGTGATAAAAAAATAAAACTAGCAGAATACTACGCAGTTAACGATACATACAGCTATACCCTCCTAAATAAAGTTGCAAAAGATGAACTCTATAGCTCACTAAGCCCTAACCCAAAAATAACAACACAACTAAACAAAGGATATACCTATGTGTCATTAAGTGAATCATTATGTGAAAACACAAGTGATTATACGTGGTGTGATCAAGATAATAACCTATCAACGGTATTTGGATCAAATGCACATATAGAGATAATACTAAAATTTGGAAAAAACTGGCAATACTGGAAAAACAACCTATCACTTGAGCAAAAAGCCGCCTATATAATACCAAACTTCGGTTCTATAAATAATAAAGAAGGTGTACTTATAAGAACAAACGCAAGTACAACTATAGATATACCCTTTAATGAAGATGAAACAAGTATAAATGACTATACAAATCTATTCCCAGAAGGATGGATACTTATGTCAAATAATAAAAAACAAACAGTAGAAGAAATAAGCACAAGCCTTTCAACAATAGGTGAAACACTAAAGTATGTACTTCTTCTAAGAAATGACACATGGTATATATACGCACCAACAAATAACAACGATATAAGTAATACAATCCCTCGACTAAGCGAAGTTCAGAGATTTGAGAGTTTTTGGGTTTATTTCTTTTAGGTTAAACTATTTCAAGCTCTCTAGCTGATGTTCTTTCATCGTTTGAATTTTACTTTCAATCATGTCAGGATTTACTAGCATCATAGTACCTTTAAGGACACTAAAAAGTCCATATCCTATGACTAATATCGAAGCAAAAACAAGGGCTTTTTTTCTAAAACTACTCTTTTGAATGATACTTGCGATAAACCCAAAACTAAAGAGTGTTGGGACAGTTGCGATTCCGAAAATTCCCATAACTAGCATTCCTGAGAGCATCGAACCACTCGCAAGAGCAAATGTACCAAAAATATAAACTAGCCCACATGGAATGAGACCATTTAAAATCCCTAAACCGTAAAAACTAGGGAGTGTTTTTGAATGAAAGAGTTTCTGAAAAAGAAGTTTATAAAGTTTGTTCTGTGCTATATTTACTTCGATTTTTGTTAAAAACTTTAGTTTTCCCATAAGTGAGAGTCCCATAAGAACCATAAGAATACCAACAAAAATAAGTAAAACTCCCCAAGCATTGAGACTAACAATAAAAGCACTTCCTAGAAGACCAAAAATAGCTCCTAAAAAAACATAACTTGTAACACGCCCAATGCTATAAAGAAAATGTGCAACACTTTGGTGTGTTTTTGACCAATTTTGGTCTATTTTAGCACTACTATATGCTAAAATAAATCCACCGCACATACCAATACAATGACCAACAGAACCTAAAAAAGCTGTAATAAATAGCGTTGCAAAATCAAGAGTTTCCAAAATAAGATTCCTTTTTTTAATGATACCATTATGCCTTAGTAGTGTTACGGTAGTGTTATTTATGCCCTCCTACTTAGATATTCTTTAAAAGAATCAAGATATAATGTCAATGAAGAAAGAAAATAGGAAGAGAAATGATACTTAGTATAGAAAGCTCATGTGATGATTCTGCGATTTCCATTACCGAAATAGATACAAATAAATTACTTTTTCATAAAAAAATATCTCAAGAGTTAGAACATTCTCTTTATGGTGGTGTAGTACCCGAGCTTGCTGCTCGTCTTCATGCTGAGGCACTTCCAAATATTTTACACGAGTGTGAACCTTACTTTAAAGACTTAAAAGCAGTTGCAGTTACAGCAACTCCTGGTTTAGCCGTGACACTTGTTGAGGGTGTGATTATGGCAAAGGCAATAGCGATTTCATTAGATATTCCTCTTATTGGGGTGAACCATTTAGTGGGGCATATTTATTCTTTATTTATAGAAAAAGAGACGGTTTTTCCTTTAACAGTTCTCCTTGTTTCAGGTGGGCATACACAAGTAATGGAAGTAAAAAGTTTGACGCAAATACAGACAGTTGCAAAAAGTATGGATGACTCCTTTGGTGAAAGTTTCGATAAAGTAGCAAAAATGATGGGTTTAGGTTACCCTGGTGGACCTTTAATTCAAGACTTAGCAAAAGGTGGCGATAGACTAAAACATAACTTTACCGTTCCTCTTCACCAGTCTCCTTTAATAGCCTTTTCATATTCGGGTCTTAAAAATGCTGTGCGTTTAGCCGTTCTTGATGCAGATGGCGATAAAAATAAATACAAAGACATAGCCGCATCGTTTGAGCATATTGCAACAAAGCATGTAACGATGAAGTTGAAAAAATACTTTAAAACTGTTAAACCAAAAACATTTGCAATAGTAGGTGGGGCGAGTGCAAATATGTACTTACGTGGGCAAATAGAAGAACTCCTCAAACCACATGGTGCGAACTTACTTTTAAGTGAACTAAAATACTGCTCAGATAATGCAGCAATGATAGGAAGAGTCGCAGTAGAGATGTATAAACAAGAAATGTTTACCTCTCTTACTGACTTAGATATAGCACCAAGAAGTACGTTATAAATAATTAATATAAGAAGAGCCACTTAAGAAAATCTTACTCAAAGAAAAGAACACACATGGTAAGCATAAATTTACTCATTTTAAATATAATTCGCAAAATATAATTAAAGGGGTCAAGAATGGCAACAACAAAGTTTAAAGGTACAGACGTAGAATTAATTGGTAATGAAGTAAATGTAGGTGATAAAGCACCAGCAGTTACAGTTGTAAACTCAGCTGGTTTAGGTGATGTTACAGTTGGTGGAGCTTCAGGAAAAAAACAACTAATCATCGTTGTTCCTTCTTTAGATACTGGTGTATGTGCTACTGAAACTCGTAACTTTAACTCTAAGGTTGCTGGTCTTGATGGTGTTGAGGCAACTATCGTTTCTCTTGATTTACCATTTGCATCAGGTAGATTTTGTTCAGCTGAAGGAATTGACAAATTAACTGTTACTTCTGACTTTAGAAACAAAGACTTTGCAAACGCTTATGGTGTTTTACTTGGTGGTTCAGTTTTAGCTGGTGTTACATGCCGTGCAATCTTCGTTGTTGATGCTGCTGGTATCGTAACATACAAAGAAATTTGTCCAGAAATCACAGAAGAACCAAATTACGACGCTGCAATCGCTGCTGTTAGTTAAGCTTCATTCTTTCTTTTATGAGTAGTTTTACTACTCATAACTTTTCATTCATATATCGCTTATCTAAAATTATAATTTCACATTCTAAGTGTATTCTAAATTTTTCTACAACTCTTTTTTGCGCTTCTTTAATAAGCTCCATTGCATCATCAAAAGTTCCATTGCCCTGATTTACTAAAAAATTTGCATGTACTGTGCTAAATTCCATTCCGCCCACTCGCATACCTTTTAGCCCAACTGCTTCTATTAGGCGACCAGCATAATCGCCCTTTGGATTTTTAAAACAACTCCCAGCACTTGGAGTAGATGGTTGGTTTGAACGCATTTTTTTGAATAAGGCTACTTTTTCTTTGTCAAATCCTTTCTCAAGCGTAAAAGAGACTTCGAGTATAGGGGAATTTATATCTGTAAATCTATAGCCGTAGCTTATTTCTTCTTTTTTCAAGGTTCCTTGGCATGTGGTAATTGAGAGTAAATGGTTAAATATTTCATATTCTTTTAATCCGGCATTCATATAAACGAGTCCACCTAGTTTTCCTGGCAAATGTGAGAGGAGTTCAAAATGAGCAATATCATGTTTTTTGCAAAAAGAAGCGATTTTACCAGAAGGTGTAGCTCCTCCAATGGTAAGAACAGTATCTTCTATTTTAATATAATTATATTTTTTACTTAAAAGCATTAAAGGGGGAGGTTGTGTACCTATGAGAGTGTTGTTGCAAGAACCTAAAAGGTAGTATGTATCTGTAAAATCACTTGGCTCTTCTAGAAGCATTACATCTATTTTTTGACCTATTTTTATAGAAGAATACTGTGCAAAGTCAATAGTTTTTGTAGTCATGCTTATTCTACGAAAGTAGGTATAAGGTTAAAAACATTTGTAGAGAAATCTATCATAGAGTTAAGCATCCAAGGCATAGTAAGTACGATAACAATAACAACACCGATAATTTTAGGAATAAAAGAAAGCGTCATTTCATTGATTTGTGTAGTTGCTTGAAAAATAGATACCGCTAAACCTAAAAACATACCTGTTAAAAGACCAGGAAGCGCGAGTAGTAGTGCTATTTTAAAGGTTTCAACTCCAAGGGCAATAAGTTTAGCTTCCATAATTATGCATCTCTTAGTTGTGTATATTCTGTAGGGATTAAATAGTCTTCAACAGTAATTGGATTGTCATAAAATCCATTTTTATATCCAATTTCAAAGAGTTTATTAATAGCTTTATATTGAATTTCATTAAGCGTTATTGATTCATCATTTGCATAAAGTTCAAGGTATGTATCGAGTGTTTTAGCATCTATTCGTACTAAGTCTCGCTCGATTAGCATGTGAGAAAGTCTCTCTTTGTGGTCACGGGCAACTTTGACAGCCTTTGTAAGTGTTTCTTCGTAGGCAATAGCTCGATTAAGAGGAAGCGAACGGCGAATAGCCATTCCACCAAGAGGGAGAGGTAGGTCGTCTCCTGCTAGTTCTTGCCAAATATCCCACATCTCGATTTCTACTTCAAGTTTTTCATCGTAGGTTAAAATAGACTCATGGATTAAAACACCAGCATGAACAACACCATCTAAAACCGCTTGTTCTATTTCGAGAAAATTCATGTATGTAACTCTAGCATGTGGGTATTTTATACGAAAAAGCATAGCATTCGTTGTATGTTCACCACTTAGGGCTACTTTAAAATTCTTTTTAAGAATAGCCCCTTTTTGTTTAATAACTTTAGGACCATAACCCTCACCAAAACTTACAGCGGTACGAAGAGGAGCGTATTCTTCTTTTATATGAGGGTAGAGTGCAAAACTAATAGCGACAATATCGTAGACACCATTAAGCGCGTCAATGTTGAGTGTTTGAATGTCTTTTGCAATGTTGTCAAAAGTAATTCCTTCCATATCTACCCAACCAAACTTGATTGCGTAGTACATGAAAATATCATCTGCGTCTGGTGAATGTGCTATTAAAGTTTTTTTCAATGAATTATCCAAATAAAATATTTTATATTCTATATTTTATCGAAAATTAATTAAGATCACCATCTTTCCAGTATTTTGTACCTTGAATCGTTGCTTGGAGTGCGAGTCCATTTTGTGTTAGTTTGTAAAGTCGAACACCTGGGGAGACTGTTATTGCTGCGGTAACTGCATCACCATCTTTGCCTGCTTTCATTGCAGCATCTGCTTGGGCATTTGCTTCCCAACCATTGTTTACAAATGCATTAAAAACTTTTTTGTTTTTAAAGATAAATATAGCACGAAAATCTTTGACACCAAGACCAAAGCCAACTCCACCTGAGCCCATGTTCATATATATTCTTTTTTTTGTATGGTTGTTGTAAGCAAGACCCTTACCACCTTCTGCACTAAATAAAATGAGGTTAACTCCTACATTTGTGAAGGTTGCATAACCATACGATGATGCTATCATTTTTTTTGCTTTAGGTGCATACTTATAAAGAAGTTTTAATGTCTTTTTACTCTCACTTACTCTTTGTTTAGCAAGCTCAGAGTTACTCTCTCCTGAGAAAAATCCTGAAAACATTATAAACATGATGCTAAGAATTGAGATGATTTTACTATTTCGCATGTGAGAATCCTTATGTATAAAAATATGTTATATGTTACTCTCATTAAACTTATAATTAAATAAACTATAGTTTAAGTAAATAAAGATAAAATCCAAAATATAAAAAAAGATTTATTTTAAAGTATGTCAAATTGACATACTTTTTATACTTCTTTTGAAAAGACTCTATAATGAGTCAAAATTTAAAATAAGTGAGCCCAAGATGGACGCAAATAAGCAAAAAGCATTAGATTTAGCAATGAAGCAGATTGACAAAGCATTCGGTAAAGGTGCTTTAATGCGCCTAGGCGATAAAGATATTCAACCGATGCAGTCAATAAGTACAGGTTCAATTGGACTTGATTTAGCACTAGGAATAGGTGGTGTACCACAGGGTCGGGTTATAGAAATATATGGACCTGAGAGTTCTGGAAAAACAACATTAGCACTCCAAATAACTGCACAATGCCAAAAACAAGGAGGTGTATGTGCATTTATAGATGCAGAACATGCGCTTGATGTTGTGTATGCAAAAAATCTTGGAGTAGATGTTGAAAATTTACTTGTTTCTCAACCTGACTATGGTGAGCAGGCTCTTGATATTGTTGAAACTATTGCACGGAGTGGTGCTATTGACTTAATCGTGGTGGATTCTGTTGCCGCACTTACTCCAAAAGTTGAATTAGAAGGTGAAATGGGGGACCAACAAGTTGGCCTCCAAGCACGTTTAATGTCAAAAGCTCTTCGTAAATTAACTTCAGTGTTGAGTAAAATGAATTGTACCGTTATTTTTATCAATCAGCTTCGTATGAAAATTGGAATGATGGGATATGGTTCACCTGAAACAACCACTGGTGGAAATGCACTTAAATTTTATGCTTCAGTTCGTATTGATGTACGTAGGATTGCTTCATTAAAACAAGGGGAAAGTCAGATTGGTAACCGTGTAAAAGCGAAGGTTATTAAAAATAAAGTTGCACCTCCTTTTCGCCAAGCTGAATTTGACATTATGTTTGGAGAAGGTATTTCTAAAGAGGGCGAATTAGTAGACTATGGTGTTAAACTTGATATTGTTGATAAGAGTGGAGCATGGTTTTCTTATGGGGAAATGAAGTTAGGACAAGGGCGTGAAAACGTAAAAGCAAAATTTAAAGAAGATGAAGCACTTGCAAATGAAATAGAAGAAAAAATAAAAGTTGCTATGGGTATTAGTGATGTAATGGTTATGGATACAGGAGAAATAGACGATAGTGACGCATAATCTTTTATTTAGTAATTTTTAGCTAAAATACAACTAATAATTATGTAAAAGAAAAGGCAACAAATGTTTATAGATAGCGTAAGTGCAATTGAAGTAATGGATTCACGTGGGAATCCAACAGTTAAAGCGACAGTAGAGTTAAGTGATGGAACAATTGAGAGTGCTATTGTTCCTTCAGGTGCGAGTACGGGTAAACGTGAAGCATTAGAACTTCGTGATGGTGGTGATCGTTATATGGGTAAGGGTGTGTTAAAAGCAGTCGGACATGTGAATAATGAAATCTCCGATGCACTTATTGGACTTTCCCCTTTTAATCAAGCTGTTGTTGATGCAACGATGAAAGAAATTGATGGAACACAAAACTATGGAAAACTGGGTGCGAATGCTGTTCTTGGCGTTTCTATGGCTATAGCACGAGCGGCTGCAAAATCTCTTGGTATGCCTTTATACCGCTACCTTGGCGGTGCAAATGCTATGACAATTCCTACTCCAATGTTAAACATTATTAACGGTGGTTCACATGCTGATAATTCTGTAGACTTTCAAGAGTATATGATTGTTCCAGTTGGATTTGAGGATTTTGCAGAAGGTCTTCGTGCATCTGCTGAAGTGTACCATACGCTTAAAAGTATTTTAAAAGCTAAAAAACATAACACTGCCCTTGGTGATGAAGGTGGATTTGCTCCTGACCTTTCTTCAAATGAAGAGCCTATTCAAATTATTATAGAAGCGATTGAAAAAGCTGGTTATAAAGCGGGTGAAGAAATCGCAATTGCATTAGATGTTGCCGCTTCTGAACTTGTTGTTGATGGTGGATACAGACTAGATTCTGAAAATCGTACAGTAACATCAGCAGAACTCGTTGATTATTATGCTGACCTTTGTTCTAAGTATCCTATTGTATCTATCGAAGATGGTTTGAGTGAAGATGACTGGGATGGGTTTAAGTTAATGACTGACAAACTTGGTGATTCTGTTCAAATTGTTGGAGATGATTTATTTGTTACAAATGTAAATATTCTTAATGAAGGAATTAACAAAAATATTGCTAATTCAATTTTAATTAAACCAAATCAAATTGGTACAGTTTCTGAAACTATGTTAACTGTACGTCTTGCACAAAGAAATGGTTATACATGTGTTATGAGTCATCGTTCAGGAGAGAGTGAAGATGCTTTCATTGCTGATTTTGCTGTTGCACTTAACTGTGGTCAAATTAAGACTGGTTCAACTGCTCGTGGTGAGAGAACTGCTAAATATAATCGTCTTTTAGAGATTGAAAATGAAGTTGTATACGGTGAGTATTTAGGTTCACGTATTTTTAACTAAAAAGAATACTAGATGCAAGAAGAACTTTTTGAAGATATAGACAGTACTCAGAGCTTTACGCAAGAGTATTTAGGACTATCTCTTACAAAATTTTTAGTTCTGATTGTAGTTGTCCTGATTTTCGGTGTGTACTTAGGTGTTATTTTTTATGGTACTAACTCTTTAGAAATTTTATTTGGTTTGCAAGAATATGAAGTATACTTACATGATGAAGTATATAAATTAAAGCAAGAAAATGCTGAATTACAACGTGAATATTTTGAGTTAAAAGAGATTTCTGCACAATAATTTTTACTATTAAAAAGGTATGTTTTGATAAAAATTTTACTTAGCGCTGTTGTTATCTCTCTTTGTTTAGATGCCAGAGAAAATCCATTTTTTCCTACGAATGGCGAAGTTGACCTACCTTTTACTACAAATGCGAACCAATCGGTTGCAAAACTGCAAAGAGTTTCTGTCTCTGTTCCTAAACATGCGAGAATTATTAAAAAAGTTACTGTTGAGTATAAAAATCTTGATGGCTCTTTAGAAGAACGCTCGATTGAGTTAAATAATGCGATAGACTGGCATCTTCCTGTTTTTATTTCACAAAGTTATCTTGATGAAAGTACAAATGGAAAAGAGCCAAAAAAGAAAATACAAGAGAGTAAAAAAGATGCTTTTTTAGAAGTACTTCAAATGCAACACTCTACATTTTCGATACAAAATAAAACCATGAAAATTCAAACAAAAGATAAGCTACTACGATATTTTTTAATAGCGCAACCACATAGAATAGTAATGGACTTTAAAAGAGATAGTACTATGCAATCTTATGAAAAAATCATTAAAGATTCTGTTTTTGACAAGATTCGTATTGGCAATCATAAGGGCTATTATAGAGTTGTAGTTGAACTTGATGGTTATTATCGCTTTACCTTAAAAAAACTCTCTGATGGCTGTTTAATAAGCCTTCAATAAGAGATTTTTATTTGTGAAAGGATGTTTTATTTGTGAAAAATAGAACCAACAAATCTTTGAAACATTGATTCTTTTTTATCTTCAACTATATAAACATTATCTTTTTGAGGATTAGCTCCCCCTTTTTTAAGAAGGTCTAGCTTATCTTGAATATAAAAAGAAGCTTTTTGTAAGCTTTTTGCTTCGAACTCGCTACTCATAATCTAATATTCTCTCAATTTCATTCATTGCATCATCATTTTTAAGATTAAATTTAATCTCAATTCTTCTCGAAGCATCTTTGTCTTCTCTTCCATTTACTAGAATGGGATCGAGTTCTGATCGACCACTTGCTACCATGAATTGTTGGATGTTATTTCGTTTTGTAAATTCTAAAGTTGAGAGGTAACGCATAACAGCGAGTGCTCTTTTTTGAGAGATGGAAAGGTTAAGTAAATAGCTACCATCGCTGTCTGTATGCCCTTCTATTACTATACGATCAAGTTGCTCACGAATAGTTCTGTTGGAAGTTAAGGCTCCAATGTAGTTAATAAATATCTTTTTCAATTCTTTTTTAGAGGACTCTTTTAGCGTAGCTTGGTTTTTGTCAAATAAAATACTTGAAGAAAGTCGTAGTGAACCATTTGTTGGATCTATTTGAACCTTGTCTCCAAGAGATGCTTTAAGTTCTGCAATCACTTTAATTTTAATACCTGTAAGGTTTTTAATCTTAGCTTTTTGTGCTTGAAGCCTTGCAATAAGTTTGTCGTAGTTTGTTTCCTTTTGCTCTAAGACACGGAGTAAATCTATAAGCTTTTCATCTTTTAGTTTTAAGATGTCTTTTTTATCAGTTAAGTCATTCGATAAAATAAGAACTTTACTTTCAAAATCTTGAATTTTTTTGTTCTGATCAGCATCTTTTGCCTTACTTTCATCAAGAAGATTCTGTAAAATTACTATTTTTCCATTAAAATCATCAATTTTAGTATTGTGCGCTAGGAGAATATTGTTAAGATTAACAATTTCATCAGTTCTGAGTTTAAGTGCATTTTTGGTAATTAATAATGCATTTTCTGAATCCATCAAATCTTTCATTCTATCTGCTAATAATTTTTTAAGTTTTTGAATCTCTGTATCACGTAGAAAAAGAGTATTTATCTTGTTACTTAGAGAACTTTCTTTAGATTCAAGACTATTTTTTAAAACAATTGACTTGACAACAATAGCACCAATGAGAAGAATAAAAACAAATAATAACCCTGCCATAAGGTCGGCATACGATAGCCAAAAATTGGTAGTATTATTATCTGTTTGCTGTTTCTTATTGAACATCTATTTTGCTCTTACCTGGTTTGTTACCATTCGGTGGTATGACTGGATTGAATTCTGAACTTCTTCGCTTTGTAGACTTACATGTGTTGCAAAGTCTGCTAATTTAATTACAATATCTCCAACTTCTGTATCGATTTTTTCAAATGTTTTGTTAAGTGAAATTGTAAGTTGTGCACTAAATATTTTTGAATTTTTCTCAAACTCTTTTGTTGCATTTGTAAATTCTTCAAGGTGACGTTCAATGCTATTTTTAGCCTCTAATGAACTTTGGTTGTTGTCCATTTGTTTGAGTGTATGTGTAAGCTCAGTAGATGCAATTTTTAAGTAACTTGCAATATTTGTAAAGTTAACATTACTTTCATCCATGATTTCTTTAAAGCTAATAAGGTGTTGTTCGTTTAAATTTTTAACAAACTCAAGGTTAAATGTATCTTTAAGAGCTGCAATGAATTTGTTGTCTTTAAGTTCATACTGAGAATATTCGTATATTTTTAATTCATTATCCGTCCAAACACTTGATTTAAATTCTGCTTTTATATTCGCAAAATATGCATCAACTTTACTTAAGCCACTTTTTTCAAAGTATGTCCAAATAAGGGACAATAAAATACCATATATAGAAGCATAAAATGCAGAACCTACACCGCTAAGGAGTATTGTTATTTCATTGTCTAGTGCAGCGGTATCTGCTACTGTAAAGTTAGGCATTGAAATTGCAATGGCAATAAACGTACCTAAAATACCTAGCATTGGAAATATTGAAGCAGCAACAGCAACAAAATTGTCATTTCTAATTTCAATATAATATTCATTCAAGAATGTATCTATATCTAAAATAGATTTCTTTTGTTCGAGGAGCACTAAAGAGTTTCGCTCAAGTGAGTTAATAAGCTCTTCTTCCATATCTTTATAAGAATGGCGCATTTTACAAATACTGTAATTTGCATTATGTTTTGCAAAAAGTATAAATACAAAAAAGATAAATCCAATTACAAATACGGAAGATAAAGGTACTTTAATTGGGATTAAACCCATGTATCCTAATATAATTGCTGCTAGGAATAGTCCTGGTATAGCAGATATAACGACGATGTTTGGAGAGCATTTTGCTGAGCTTGGTATTTTTGCCATATTTATTTCCTTATTTTGAAGCGATTGATTGACTTGTTCGGTTCATTTTTTTACTTTAAAATAGATTTGAATAGTCTACAATTATAGCTATTTTTTTATAATTTAAGCTTAAAATAAGAATATTTACACATGAGAAAAGAATATACAAGAGTTCCTTGGGTAATAATGGAATAAAAAAAAACTATCTATTACTTTTTATATGAATAGGGCTTTTATTTTAGTTTATTTCTATAAAATGTATTTAAACACAAAATCACGTATAAGATATAGGAATAATATGTCAGATTATAAAATAAATAATGTTGCTGGTCATTTAGCAAAGGGTTTTTTAAATAATCCTTTAACAGCAATCTTAGCATTTGGAATACTGTTTCTTGGTTATATTACTTTAAATATTATGCCAAGAGAGGAAGACCCACAAATTGCTGTGAGTGGTGGGTCTATTATAGTTGTGATGCCTGGAGCATCTCCTAGAGAAATAGACAATGCCGTCTTAAAACCACTAGAAAGAAAGATTAGTGAAATTAAAGGTATAAAAGATATTTATGCAACTGCTATGCATAATGTAGGTATGCTTAATGTTCAGTACGAAATAGGGGAAGATAGAGAATCATCAAACCTAAAGCTGTATGATAAAGTAATGCAAAATATGGATACGCTTCCAACAGGAGCACAACTGCCTATAGTAAAACCTTTTGACATTGACATTGATGTTCCTATTGTTACTATAGCGTTTTATAAAAAAGAAGATAAAGGTATAGAAAATATTCGCTTATATAAGCAAATAAAAGATGTACAGCAAGATATTAATGCGATTTGTGATATTTCTAAAACAACATTAAAAGGAGCTAAAAAACCACAATTTAATGTTTTAATGGACTTAGATAAGCTTTCTGCTTACCATATATCTATCGGACAGGTAGTTAAATCAATTCAAGCTATTGCAAAAAATTCACCAGAAGTAAGTTTACCAACGCACGATAATAGATTAGCAGTTTTTGGTGTTAAAAATGCAATCAATACAGTAGATGATTTAAAAAGTTTAATCATTGCTAAGTATATGGGTTCATTAATTTATTTAAGGGATATAGCGGAAGTAGAATATTTACATGATGTTCAAAATCATAAACAAGCTTTACTTTCATTTCAAAAAAATGTTGGTGTTGATGGTGCTGTGATTGATACGAACAGTTCACAGGAACTTGCATTTACTGAAATGGAAGACCAAGTTACATTAAGTGTTTCAAAACTTAAGGGAACGAATGCGGTTGAGTTAGCTGGTAAAATTCTAGAAACCTTAGAAAAAAATTCTAAGATGCTTGATGAATTTGGTATTGGGTATATTATTACACGTAACTATGGTGAAAGAGCAAATGAAGCTGTTGATGAGCTTGTGCATCATCTTGTAATCACAATTGGTATTATTGCTTTAATTCTTATTCCATTCTTAGGATGGAGAGAATCACTTGTTGTGACCATTGCTGTGCCAATGATTTTAGCTGCAACATTATTTATAGCATACATGACAGACCAAACAATGAATAGAATTACATTATTTGCTTTGCTTCTGAGTCTGGGGCTTATTGTTGATGATGCGATTATCGTTATAGAAAATATACATCGTAGAATGCATTTAAAAGAAACCCAACACCAAGATTTTGATGATGTAATTATTGAGGCTACTGATGAAATTGGACCTTCTACAAATATTGCAACAATTGCAATTATGCTTACGATGATACCAATGGCTTTTGTTGGTGGAATGATGGGACAATTTATGTTGCCTATACCACTTAATGTACCAGTTGCCTTAGCCGTTTCGCTTTTTGTAGCGTATGTCTTTACACCTTTCTTGGCTAAGAAACTTATAAAACGTAGTGCAGGGGCTCATTAGTATGGAAGAGTTTATATATAAAATAGCGGAATCAAAAACTAAACAGAGATTGATTGGATTTATTGTGTTAATCGCATTAATTGTTGCTGTAGCTTTAATTCCAGCAGGAATAGTATTAGCAAAAATGTTGCCAGGGAAAAGTGCAAATACTTTTAGTATTTATATTGATACAGCAACAAATAGTACCGTGAAACAGACAAGAGAAGTAGTAGAATGTGTTTCGGGGATACTACAAAAAGAAAAAGATATTCTGCATATGGAAATGTTTCTTGGTCAAGGTGTACCTTTAGACTATGCTGGTCTTGTGAAAGGAAGTGATTTTAAATCACTCAAAAGTCAAGCAGAGATTTCTGTAAACTTAACAGATAAGCACCATAGATCTGAACCATCTTTTATGATGGTTCATAGATTACGTCCTGTTATTCAAAATAAATGTGAAGGTATTTATAACGGTACTGTCATAAAATTTGTAGAAATGCCATCAGGCCCTCCAACTTTTGCAACTATAGTTGTTAATTTATATGGAAAAGACAATTCTCTTCTTAGTGAAACATCTAAAGTTGTAGCACAGGCTTTGGCTGATACAGATGGTCTTGTTGATATTGATGTTATGAGAGATGATATTTATGATAGATTTGAAATTGTTCCTAATGTTGAAAAAATAATTAATAGTAATTTAACTATTGATCAAGTGAGTGATATTCTTTATATGGCATTTAAGGGAAATACGGTAGCTGTTAAAAATTCAAATAATCAGCATGATCAAATTCCTATCTTTGTTAGCCTCGATAAAAAAACACGTACGCTCAATACAGCAGGCAAAGATGAACTTTCTTTAAAGCTATCTCGTTTAAAGCTCTTAAATAAAATGGGAGTGATGGTACCTATGCGAGAAGTTGTAGAGATTAGAGCTACAAAGTCATCACCAACAGTATTTAAGAAGAATATGAAAAATATTGTTACTATTGCAGCTGAGTGTGATTTAGTTTCTCAAGTGTATCCATTAATGGATGCAAGAGAGTTAATGGCAGAAAGACTCGCAGAAACATTTGAAGTAGAGAGACTTCGTGGGGCTAGTACATATATGCTTGACTTAGCTTTGACACATAAAATTACCGGAGAAGAAGTTCTTTTACGCTGGGATGGAGAAATGAAAGTATCTCTTGATACATTTAGAGATCTTGGTGGTGCATTTATTAGTGCATTAGTGCTTATGTTTTTACTTATGGTTGTATATTATAAATCATTTGCTTTAAGCGGTATAGTTCTTATGGGAAGTTTCCTTTCTATTATAGGAGTTCTTATAGGGCATTTTATTACTGATTTAATTGCCTTATACTTTACGGGTGTCCACTTTTATTTAACGGCTACATCTTTAATCGGTTTTATCTCTTTAATGGGAATTAGTGCAAGAAGTTCTTTGCTTCTCATTGACTTTACTAAATCCCTTATTATAAGTGGTGTTGAGAAAAATAGAGCAATCGCTATTGCAACAGCAACACGTGCAAAACCGATTTTATTAACAGCGGTAGCAATTATCTTAGGTTCTTTACTTCTTTCAACAGACCCGATTTTTGGTGGTCTTGGGATAGCTCTTATTTTTGGTAGTATTGCATCAACTTTAGTATCGTTATTTTATATACCTGTATTAATGGCTAAAACAACTGCTATTTGCCCTGATTTAAAAATTCCTTGTCCTGTTGATGAAGGTCTTAATAAAGAAAATATAGATGTTAGCTCTATTCCTCCAGAGGTTCATAATAACAAGTAGTCTTACTTACTCAACACACCATAATTCATTTTGGTGTGTTGAAATTCCCCATATATCTTTTTTTTGCATAAACTTTCCCTCTATTTGTTAAACATTAACTGTTCTTCTCTATTATCCTACTCGCGAATACAAATTGTATTTAGCTTAAAAACATAATGTAAGGATTATATATATGGCAACACTCTTCTCAAATGAATGGATTAACGAACTTAAAGACGCTTGGAATGCAGACAAAGAAGTATCAGGTAAACTAGCGGAGATAGGTTTTAGTTCAATTATCACATGTGGATATAAAGATGATGAAACTCCTTCATGTGTGTTTACAGTTGAGAATGGAATTGCAGTTAGTGCAGGTCTTTACAATAATGAAACTCCTGATTGGGATATGAGAGCTACATCTGATAGCTGGATGAAATGGATTGATAAACCTTTAGGTATGGCTGGTATGGGTATGGCATTTACTACGGGTAAATTAAAATTTGTAAAAGGTGACTTTAAGCAAATGATTAAAACACCTACTATGGCAATGCCTTTTGTGAAAAGCTTTGCTTTAATGAATCAAATTGGTGCAGCTGCATAAGTTTGTTCTCTAGCTTTTACTTTGAAGTAAAAGCTAGTTCATAAACCTTTTTATCCCTTTTTCAATCCCTCCAAAATAATTTTTATCATTCGCCGATTCATTAACATTTAAAAAATAAAAAGAGAAGTAAAAAAAGGGGAAGAAACACTACC
>NZ_JAEMVA010000038.1 GCF_029215955.1 Sulfurimonas sp. SAG-AH-194-I05 | reverse complement strand
AAAGTTGGGGTTGCTGTACTAAACCAGTAGTTTCTATACTCAAATCCATTAGATATAAAAAGCAATATATCAAAGGGAATACGATATAAATTAGATATACCAAATAATGAAGTGAAAATATCTCTCATGGGTAGCATTGCTGATTTTATGAGTAAGATACAAAACTCAGTCGTAGTAAATGATAATATTATGTATGCTCTCATGGAAAATGATTTTATAAAACTAGAGACAAATATAAAAGCACTCTTTGCAAGTATTCCTTACAATTTATTTACAAATAACAAAATGTACGCGTATGAGGGATATTACGTAAGTGTATTTTATGCGTATATAAAAGCATTGGGTTTTGATCTTATTGGTGAAGATGTAACGAATAAAGGAAGAATAGATTTAACTATTATACTTCCTCAAAGTATCTTCATTATTGAGTTTAAAACCGATGGTACTTCTGCATTGCAACAAATTAAAGATAAAAAATATCATGAAAAATATATGAATAAAAATAAAAATATTTATATACTCGGTATTGCGTTTGATACAGTCAATCGAAATATATCAAATGTGCAATACGAAAAAATAAATCTAAAGAAAAATCTCGATAGCTCTTGCTAAATCTTCTTTCGTGTCAATTCCAAAACCTGTACTTGAAACTTTTAACATTGTTATTTTCTTTTGATGGTAAATGGCACGAAGTTGTTCGAGCTTTTCTATGTCTTCTATAGGTGCATCTTTGAGTGTACAAAATTCATTTAAACTTTTTTTAGAAAAACCGTAAATACCGATATGACCAAAATACTTTGCTCCTCCACCTTGGTTATAAGGAATTTTTGAACGCGAGAAATAAATAGCATTTTCTTCACCATCGAGAACAACTTTTACTAGGTTTGGGTCCTCTGCTGACTCTGCGTTAATAGCATTGTAGCAACTTCCCATAATAAAAGGCTCCTTGTCTTTTTGTAAATTTTGAAGTTTTTTCATAAGTGATGCTACTACTTCAGGTTCTATGAAAGGCTCGTCCGCTTGTACATTAATGATGAGCTCATCATCTTTGAGTTTTAAAATATTTGCACATTCGTTCATTCGATCCGTTCCACTTTTATGGGTAGTCGAGGTAAGCATAGCTTCGATGCCATACTCTTTACATGTGGCAATGATTAGTTCATCATCACAGGCTACGACAACTCTGTCTAAATGGGCTACTTTTTTTGCTGTGCGAACAACCATAGGTAAACCGCCAATATCGGCTAATACTTTTTGTGGAAAACGGGTTGATGCGAGTCTTGCTGGAATAATTATCATGAAGGTATACCTTATTTAATTGCTTTGAGATATAATAACAAAATAATATTTAAATCATTATGGGAAAATAAAATATGCTTCTATACCAACCAGAATCAGGCTATTGTTATAACAGTGATTCTTTATTTCTTTATGATTTTATTTCCTCCTTTAAACCAAAAGGAAAAGTCTTAGATATAGGTGCTGGTTGTGGTATAGTAGGCCTTTTAGTGGCAAGAGATAATACAAAAGTGCAACTTGAAGCCGTAGAAAAACAAGAGCAGTTTGTAAAGTATGCAAAACATAATGCAAAAGTGAATAAAATGAACTATAAACTCTATGAAAGTGATTTCTTAGCATGTGACTTTGACTTTAAATATGACTATATTATTTCTAATCCACCTTTTTATCCTGAGGGTGCAAAACGGAGCGCAGACACTATGCTTTACCAAGCAAGATACAATATTAATTTACCTATAGAAGATTTCTTTAAAAAAGTATCGCAAATTTTAAAACCACATGCACACTTTATATTTTGTTATGACGCTTCGCAGTTCGCTTTACTCTGTGTGCAACTTGAGAAAGTAAAGTTACGTGTAGTAGATGTTCAATTTGTACATTCAAAGCTTGATAAAGGGGCTTCGTTGGTTATGGTTCATGCAAGAAATAGCTCAAAATCATTAATGAAAGTATGGGAACCTTTAGTCAGTTATGTTGGAGATACGCTAACACAAAGAGTTCAAGACATTTATGACAAAGCAGCAACACAGAGTATAAAATGTCAGATGTAATGAAAAAAAGTGGATTTCCTTATGCGTTTAACCCCTCAGCATGTGAAACATGTGAGGGAAGGTGCTGTACTGGTGAGAGTGGTTATATATATGTGAATAAACAAGAAATTAAAAATATTAGTACACTGTTAAAAATGGAAGAAAAAGAGTTTGTTGCCAAGTATTTGTTTAAAAAAATGTATAAATACTCTCTAAAAGAAAGAAAAGTTCTCAAAGAGGGTACAAGTATCGATTCGTATGAATGTATTTTTTATGATGCAGCGTCCAACGGATGTACAATTTACGAAGTACGTCCTCTGCAATGTAGAACTTTTCCTTTTTGGGATTATTATAAGACACGAGTAGAAGAACTAAAACTAGAATGTCCTGGGATTACTGATGAATAAAATCACATACTTTATAATTGTTATAGGTTTAGTGTTTACAGGATGTAGTTTAAAAAATGAAACGCTCATACCTTCTGTTTCAAAAAATAAAAAAATATTTGAAGCAGAAGATACGCTTATTTTATTTGCACTTAGAGCACAAGAGATAGGAGAATTTCGTACATCAGCAGATTTATTTGAAGATTTATATGAAAAATCAGGCAGATTAGAATATATTTATAGGTCTTTACAGCAACGTCTTTATATGAAAGAAAACACAAAAGTAATTACTTTGATTGATTCTATTGTCAAACCTAAATCTCAAGATTTTACTTTAGTACGCTTAAAAATAGTTGCTTTAATTCAAGAAGGTTCTTTTGATAAAGCCTTTGTATTAGCTCGCTATTTATCTGAAAATACACAAACAAACAAAGACTATATTCTTCTAGGAGATATTCTTTGTTTACAAAAAAAATATAAAAAAGCTGCGAGATACTTAAGAGAAAAATATGAGATTACATACGATGAAAAGATTCTTGATAAACTAGCCCTTATACTTTATGGAAATTTACATCAAAAAGATAAGGCACTTACTTTATTAAACGAATATGTAAAAGAACATACGTGTTCGGAGGCTATTTGTAATAGGCTTGTAAGTATTTATAAAAATGAGCAAGATGTCGATGGGCTTCTTGCTACATATTTAAAATTATATACATTAACAAAAGATGAAAAAATAGTCGATAGGATTATTCAGCTCTATGGCTATAAAAACGAGTACCACAAGTTAATTGTTTTTTTAGAAAATACTTTTGCTGATGATGTAACACTTTTAGAACTTTATATAAAGTCTAAGAACTATAAAAAAGCATCTCCTTTAGCGCAAAAACTTTATGATAAAACGGGTGATGTTAAATACTTTGGAGAGAGTGTAATTTATGAGTATGAAAGTACAAAAGATAAGAATGATTCCCTCTTTTTAGATAAAATAGCATTAAAATTTGAAAAGTTATTACAACGCGATACGCGAGGACTTTTTTTAAATTACTACGGGTATATTCTTATAGACCATGAATTAGATATTGATAAGGGGATACGATATATTAAAAAAGCTTTAGAGAGTGAACCTACATCATTTTATTATTTAGATTCGCTTGCTTGGGGTTATTATAAAAAAGGTGAATGTAAAAAATCTTTAATAGCCATGGAAGAAGTTCTTAAAGTAGAAAGTAAAGATGCCGAAGTATTAAAGCATTTGAAAATAATTAAAAATTGTAAAGGTAAAAAATAAAAATGATTTTAGATGATATTATTAAAAAAACAAAAGAAGATTTAAAAGAGAGAGAAGCACAGTTTTCTCTTGACTGGTTGGGGCGCTCATTGGCTTTTAATTCTCGTGTTCCACGAGATGTAATTCCTTACTTAAAAGCGACAGAGGAAGATCCATATAGAATTATATCTGAGGTTAAAAAAGCTTCTCCGTCGAAGGGTATTATTCGTGAAAATTTTGATCCCTTAGAGATTGCACAAGCATACGAAAGAGGTGGGGCTAGTGCTATTTCTGTCTTAACCGAACCACATTTTTTCCAAGGGTCTCTTGATTATCTTGGTGGTATTCGTCGCTATGTTGGAATTCCGTTACTTCGTAAAGATTTTATCGTCTCAAAATACCAAGTTTTAGAAGCTACTGTGCATGGGGCTGATTTTATTTTACTTATTGCAGCAGCACTGAGTAAAAAAGAGTTAAAAGACTTACTTGCATACACGAGACACCTTGGTATGGAAGCATTAGTGGAAGTGCATGATAAAACTGATTTAACAAAGGCTATTTATGCGGGGAGTGATATTATAGGTATCAACCATAGAAATCTTAAAACTTTTGAGATGAATATGGACTTATGTTATGACTTGATTCCTCTTATTCCAAATGGTAAAATCATTGTAGCGGAGAGTGGTATTTATGAGCATGGGCAACTTGAAGACTTAAGTAAGGCTGGAGTTGATGCTTTTTTAGTTGGTGAGTCTTTAATGCGTACAGATGATGAAGAGGCAGCTTTAAGAAAATTAAAAAACGGTTAGTTTTTATGCTTGCATCTTTAGCATGTGGAATTTCCACATGCTAACCGAGTAAGGCTTTTACGCATACATTTATACGTTTTCCATCAGCTTTACCTGCTAACTCTTTTGAAGCCATTCCCATAACTTTACCCATATCTTTCATCGTTGTTGCACCAACTTTTTCTATAACACTTTTAACAGCATTTGTAAGCGCTTCATCGCTAAGTTGTGCAGGTAGGTAAGGCATATAAAAAGCAATTTCATCACGTTCTATTTGTGCTAACTCTTCTCGACCACCATTTACATACTGAACGATAGAATCATTTCTACTTTTTACTTGCTTTTGAATAATGGCTATAACATCATCATCTGACAACTCTTTTCTTTCGTCTATTTCTATTTGTTTACACGCACTTACTAGTAAACGGAGTGCATCTCTTTTTTTTGTTTCTTTTGCTTTCATAGCAGTTTTTACATCTTGATTAATTGTTTCTCGTAGTGTCATTTTTTATGCCTTTATGGAACTCTATTTGCTAGAATTATAACTAAATATAGAGGACTTCAAAAAGAAGTTTATTAAAACATAAGTGATAAAGATGCAAAAAAAAATACTAACAATTTTTACAGTACTCGGAGTAAGTTTTTTTCTTCATGGATGTACAGCCGGCTTAGCGGATCCAAAAATGGATTTTAAGCCACCCGTTTATGTTGAACAAATTCCATCCAAAGAAGATGAGAAAAATTTTACATCAGTTGGAAGTATATTTGGTCAAGGAGATAATCCACTTTTTTCAGACCATAAGGCTATGCATGTACACGATATAGTGACAGTTATCATTTCTGAAACTGCTAAAAGTTCATCAAGCTCAGCAAAAAAATTAAGCGAAGCAGATAAATCAGCTTTAGGTGGTGGCATATTTACGGGTGGTGGTATTTCTGGACAAGTTGCTAGTAACGTAAATGGTATAAGTAGAGTAGGCTTTAATACAGAATCAACAAGTGACTTTTCTGGTACGGGCAGTTCAACAAAAGATGCGTCTTTTACGGCAACAATCTCAGCAAGAATTATAAAAGTTCTCAGTAATGGGAACTACTTTATTTCCGGAAGACGAGAAATACTCGTGGATAGACAAAAACAAATAGTACAGCTAACAGGGGTAATCCGTCCGTATGATATTTCTCAAGACAACCAAATTGATTCGTCTAAAATTAGTGATGCAAAAATTCTTTATAAAACACAGGGTGATGTAGACAGAGCAGCAGAACAAGCATGGGGAACAAAAATTGTACAATCTATTTGGCCATTTTAAACTTCTTGTAGTAGTAAGCTTATTTATAAGCTCTTCACATGCTACGTCTTTTTCTGAATTTAAAACATCAAGATCAAACATTTCAATAGAACTCATAGATGCAAAGGATCTTTTATTTAACGCTACTTTAAAATCAAATTGGGAAGCATATACTTCTAGGGAGCCATTCACATTATTTCAAAAGCCTAAACCTTTAAAAATCTACTCATTACGAAAAAAGAGTTTTAAAAAAATGGGTCCTAAAGTAAATGTTCACATAAAAGGTGCATCTTCAGTTGTAGATAGTATACTTGATGCGAATGCAACAGGGCTTGAGATTATTGTACTTCCTCTTAAAAAAGAAAAAGAACTCGTAGACATAAAAGACGCAAATTTTGATTTCTTTGGTACAAATATAGGGTTTAATATTCCTTACGGAATGAATGAAGCAAGGTTTTATCCACAAACACAAAAGGGTATAGAGAACTTTTTTAACCTTGCATCAGTAAGTCCACATGAGGACTTATTAAAGTATATTAAAAGTGTTTGTGAAGATTTACATTTAAATGACTGGGGAAAATATCTTCTTATTAAAAAAATGGGTAAAAGTATTTTTCCTATTGAAGATGATGCGCGGCTTTTTACTTGGTTTATTTTTAACAAGTTGGGTTATGCGTTACGGGTAGGCTTAGTTGAAAAACATGTTTTAGTAATGTATGCAAGCGAGAAAATTATTTATGCAACGCCAAGTTATTTTATAGATAAAAAAAGTTTTTATATTCTTTCTCAGTATGCAAAAGGTAAAATTGGAAAAATATTTACATATGAAAAAAACTATCCAGAAGCAAATAAATATTTTGATCTTGCTCTTCAAACTTTACCTACTTTTGTTGCAAATAAAGAAAGGAAAAGTATTCATTTTACAAAAGAAAATAAAAAATATAGAATAAACTACACATATAACAAAAATGTAATTGATTTTATGGCGACCTATCCACAGGCGGATTATGAAACATATTTTAACGCACCATTAGAAGATACAACATATAAAGAAATTGCCAAACAGTTAAAATTAATTGTTGATACAAAACGTTCGAGTGTAGCTATTGATTTTCTTTTATCTTTTGTTCAAAATGCCTTTGCTTATGAAGTAGATGCTACACAATTTTCAAGAGAGAAAGTTATGTTTGCCCAAGAAACACTTTTTTATGATAAATCAGACTGTGAAGACAGGGCAATTCTTTTTGCATATCTTGTTCGTGCGATCTTAAACATAGGTGTAGTAGGAGTGAAATACAAGGATCATATGGCAACCGCATTGTATATTCCTATGCAAGGAGATAGTGTAAGAGTAGGTTCAAAAAAGTATATCATAGCGGATCCAACATACATTAACGCGTCTATTGGTCAAAGTATGCCTAAGTATAAAAGAGTAAAACCAGAAGGATTTATACTCTTGCATTAATGTTTCTCTTTTAGTAGTTGATTGCTACCTTGTAGGTAGGATCGTCTTCTTCATACGAACAATGCGGACCTGCAAGTTTGAGTATAGCTTTACAATCAGATGATAGGTGACGTAAGAGTAGACTTTTTCCAGCTTCTTCGTACTTTTTAGTTATCATATCAATAGCTTCAACACCACTTGCATCCATAACTCTTGCTTCTTTAAAGTCTATAACAACTTTGAGAGGATCATTTGAAATGTCAAAGTTATCTGCAAAGGTAGTCGCTGAACCAAAGAAAAGAGGTCCATCAAGTTCATATACCTTTGTACCATCTTCTTCTACATGTGACTTTGACCAAATACGAGCATGTTTCCAAGCAAATGCAAGTGCGGAAATAATAACACCAGCAATAACAGCAATAGCTAAATCTTCAAATATAGTAATAATAGTAACAGCCACCATTACAAAGGCATCAGTACGAGGCATTTTATTAATACGTGAAAAGCTTGACCATTCAAATGTTCCAATACTCACCATAAACATAATACCCACAAGTACAGCAACAGGAATAGCGTTTAAAACACCACTCATAGACACAACAAGAATAATAAGTCCAACAGCAGCTACAAATGATGAAAGACGACCGATACCACCAGAAGTATAGTTAATAATACTTTGACCTATCATTGCACAACCAGCCATACCTCCAAAAAATCCACATGTAACGTTTCCTGTACCAAGAGCGATACATTCTTTATTTGCAGAACCACGTGTGTTACTGAGCTCATCTAAAACTGAAAGAGTAAGAAGAGATTCAATGACTCCAACCATAGCTACGATAACGGCGTAAGGAAGAATAAGTAAAATTGCATCAAAAGAAAAGAGGTCCATTGGCATTTCAAATGTTGGCATCTGACCAGTATATTTACTCATATCATCGAGTCCACTTAGTAATAGGGTATTTGTACCTGTGAGATAAACACCAAGAGTAATTGCAATGATAGCTACTAAACCAGCGGGAATAGCTTTTGTAAACTTAGGAAGTAGAAACATAATTGCCATCGTTAAAACTACAAGAATATACATCATATAGCCTTGACCTTCAAAAAATGTAAACTGCGCAGTACCGATTACAATGGCTAAACCATTGACAAATCCATGAATAGCAGGGGTAGGAACAAGACGAATAAACTTACCAAGTTTAAGGGCACCAATAGCTATTTGAATAAGTCCAGCTACGACAGTAGCAAGAAGTATATAGTGAAGTACTCCTAATGCAATAGCTTCTTTATCAAGCCCTTGTGCTGATAACATTCCATTTACTTCAAGTGATAAACCAACAAGTACGACAGCAACAGAACCTGTAGCACCAGAAATCATCCCCGGTTTTCCACCGATAAGTGCGGTGATAAGCCCTAAAATAAAAGCAGTGTAGAGTCCTACAATTGGACTCACTCCTGCAATAACAGAAAATGCAATAGCTTCAGGTACTAAGGCTACAGCTACAACGAGACCAGAGAGAATATCATTTTTGATATTTTTTGATGAATATTTTGTTAAATCAAACACGTGTAAAAGACCTTAATTATGGGGTTTTATTATTTTCGAATTATATCTAAAAAGAGATAGAATATTAATTAAGTCTTATAATTGGTAGGAATATACTGAGTCTTTCCCAGCTTCTTTAGCTACTACCAAGGCTTTATCAGCTTGGCTTATAAGCTCTTCTAAGTCAACAGTATTATCTTGAGATAAAGCACTTACTCCTAAACTTACTGTATATGCAATATTTGTATATTCATAAGTGAAAACATTTTTATGTATTATTTCTTGCACTTTATTTGCAAACTGAACACTTCCTTCAAGGTTTGTATTTGAGAGTAAAAAGACAAATTCTTCTCCTCCAACGCGACCAATTAAATCACTTTCTCTTTTTATTTTTTCGAGTTCATGTACGAATGATTTGAGTAACTCATCTGCAATGAAGTTTCCAAAATTATCATTTATTTTTTTAAAGTCATCGATATCTATATAAACTATACCTATTGTGAGTTTATCTCGTTTAGAAATTTGGTATATCTTTTTAGAAGCAGCTAAGAAAGCTTTTCTATTCATAATGCCTGTTAGGCTATCAGTAACTTCAATTTTTTCTATATAAGCTTCGAGTTCATGGACTTTAAAAATTAAGCGAATAATTCTATACGTAATAAAGGGAACGATAACAAAAGGAATAGCAACAGAAAGTATCATACCTAGTTCCGTTATGGCACTATGTGCAAACTTAGCAAAACATAGGTAGAAGATAAATACAATAGAGATAGAGATAAAGGTTATTATGAGTATAAAAAGAAATATACCAAACCGAGTAATAAACTTTTTCATTTAGAGCCTTTATCTTATTTGTTATTATTATAATGATTTTATCATATTAAGAATAAAAAAAGAAATAAATTAGCTATTTTTCTTCTCAAGTTCTCTGCGTTTATCTTTTTTACTTTTTTTCTTCCCCTTAAGTGGTGCGGGACCTTTTACTTTTTTAGGTGCTTCTCCAGTAAGTTTAAATGATTCTATAGACTCTCGTTTAAGTGAAATATTTGCTCGTTTTTCAATGAGTTTAAAATGTTGTGCACTTTCATAGTCTATAAAGGAAATTGCAATACCACTTTTTCCAGCACGTCCTGTTCTTCCGATTCTATGAATATACTCAGATGGAGAACGAGGTAAATCAAAGTTTATAACACAGTCAATATCTTCAATATGCAAACCACGTGAAATAAGGTCAGTTGTAAAAAGTATGTTAATCTCTTTGTTTTTAAATGCTTGAAGTGTAAAGTTACGTTCTTCTTGGTCTAAATCACCATGAAAAGACTGTGCGTTAAAACCATGTTTTTTAAACTTCATTGCGATGTTGTCAGTTGCGCGTTTATTTGCCATAAAAACTAATGTTTGTTTGAGTTTTTCTTCTTTTATAAGGTGACGTAAAAGGGGAGCACGATTTTCTTGATTTACTTCGATAACTCGTTGTGTTATTTTTGCAAGTGGAGTTTCTTCCGATTCTATACTAATAGAAATAGGGTTCTCACTCATACGTTTAGCAATCTGTAACATCTTAGGAGGGTAGGTTGCTGAAAACATAAGGTTTTGTCTTGTGTGTGGAATGGCTTGTAAAATAACTTCAAGTTCCTCAGCAAACCCAAGGTCAAGCATTTTGTCCGCTTCATCTAAAATAAAAAGTTCCACATGCGAAAGGTTCATTTGTTTTTTACTAAGAACATCTAAGAAACGTCCAGAAGTTGCAACTAAAACATCACACCCTTGTTGTATGTCAAAGAGTTGCTGCCCAATTCCTTCTCCACCGATGATGCTTACAACTTTAAGAGGACGTGCCAAGTACTCTCCAAAAGTTTTATACGCTTGGGATATTTGAAGTGTTAATTCACGTGTTGGCGTAAGCACTAAGATTCTAATTTTTTCTTTACCCTCTGTTTTTCTTTGTGAGAGTAACTCTAAAGAAGGAAGCACAAAACTAGCACTTTTCCCAGTTCCAGTTTGTGCACGTGCCATAACATCATCGCCACGCAGTACATGTGGAATGACTGCTTGTTGTATAGGAGTAGGGTCTGTGAATCCAGCTTTTTTAATAGCCTTGAGAAGAGAGTTTGAAAGTTTTAATTTTGTAAATGGCATGTGGGTTTTCCTAATATTATTTATATACTGCGATGAAAGAAAATAATTATGTTACAATTAGAATGTTATTAGGACTTATGTAGTTCATGGAGCGGTAAAAGGCTTATAAAGGTTAGGAATTAATTACTCCTAACCTTTTTTTTTGCTCTCCAAAGACTACATAAGGGGGTTTTATGGATAAGTACCTAATAACAATTTTACTTATTTGCATTTTTGCAACTAAACTAATATAGTTTAGCCAAGGGATTTTTTCCCTTGACCCTCTCTATAATTACTTCTGAAGTGAGCGTAATTGTTCTTGAACTTTCACTTGTTTTGCTTTTGCATCGGCTAAACCTTCACGGTTCTTTGTAAGTACATCTTCAGGTGCATTTGCAACAAAACGTTCATTTCCTAACATTTTTTCTATCTTGTCTATCTCTTTTTGAAGTTTTTCATCTTGTCTTGTAAGTTTTGTGATGATAGGCGTTAAGTCAATAGAATCTGTAGGAATAAAAGTTTCACATGTATCGGAAATGTCACTTACTGCGTTTTCTATTGTACTCTCAGTGAACTCTATGTCTGTCACTTTTGCAAGCCTTGTAATGAAAGGCAACATCATCGATTTTTCATCTTCACTGATTCCATCGATTTTTACAAAGGCTTTTTCTATTTTCTGGTTTGCTAAATCAACTAAAACTTTAGCACGTCTGATAGACACAATAGCATCCATAATAATTTCAAAAGTACGTTCTTCTTTCTCTCTTTTTTTCGTTTTATAAGGGTAAGCAGAAATCATAATAGAATCACCATCTTCAAGTGAAGTTCCTGAGAGCTCATGGTAAAGATACTCTGTAATAAATGGCATAAAAGGGTGGAGTAATTTCATAGCTTCTTTAAAGATAGCCCCAAGCTCTATAATAGAGTCTTTGTCAGCCTTACTTAGCTCGATTCCCCAACCACAAAATTCATTCCAAATAAATTTATAAAGCGTGAGTGCTGCGTCATTAAACTTGTACTCATCCAGATACGCGCGCACTTCTTTTGTAGCAAAGTTCAGGCGTGATGCCATATATTTTCCAAGGGTAGTAGTTAAACAGATAGTACCGATATCAGGGAAAGTATCAACATTCATTTGCAAGTATTTACTTGCATTATAAAGCTTGTTTGTAAAGTTACGGTTTTGCTCTAACTTTTCTGTACTCATACGAATGTCACGACCTTGTGCGGCTGAGACTGCAAGTGTAAAACGTAAAATGTCAGCAGAGTATTTTTCTACCATATCAAGAGGGTCGATAACATTACCCTTTGACTTACTCATTTTGTCACCTTTTTCATCACGAACAAGGGCATGAAGGTAAATGTGGTTAAATGGAAGTTGCCCATTAAAGTTTTCACCCATCATCATCATACGTGCAACCCAAAAGAAAAGGATGTCAAAGCCAGTGATTAAAAGTGTATTTGGATAAAAGTCTTTCATGTCATTTTGCGTAAATAAAGAATCTTGTCCCTCTTCACCATTACCCCAACCTAAGGTTGAAAAAGGCCATAAAGCAGAACTAAACCAAGTGTCTAAAACATCAGGGTCTTGTGTGAGATTTTTACTTTTACATTTTGGACACTCTGCTGGTGCTTCTTCTTCACTCGCAAACTCATGGTCGCAATCGTCACAGTAAAATACGGGAATCTGATGACCCCACCATAGCTGGCGGCTTATACACCAGTCACGAAGTTCGCCCATCCACGAGTTGTATGAATTTATCCAATGTGGTGGGAAAAATTGTGCTTCACCATCATTTGTTTTTTGAATCGATTTTGCAGCTACATCTTTTTTCAAAAACCATTGTCTTGAAATGTAAGGTTCTACAACACTTTTACAACGGTAGCAATGTCCAACTTGATGTTTATGATTCTCAATTTTTACTATAAACCCTTCTTCTTCAAGTCTTTTTACTATTACCTCACGCGCTTCAAGTCTGTCAAGACCTTTAAACTCTTCTGCATAGTCGTTTAAAATACCCTTTTCATCAAAAACAGTAATAAACTCTAAATTATGACGTTTTCCAACTTCATAATCGTTTTGATCATGTGCGGGAGTTACTTTAACAACACCTGTTCCAAACTCCATATCAACATAAGAATCTGCAATAATTGTTACTTCACGCTTAAGGAGTGGAAGTTTTATTTTTTTACCGATGAGGTCTTTATAACGTGTATCATCAGGATGAACCATAACAGCAGTATCGCCAAAGTATGTTTCAGGTCGTGTTGTTGCAACTTCCACATGCCCACTTCCATCAGCAAAAGGGTACTTAATGTGGTAGAATTTTCCATCATGGTCTTCGTGTTCAACTTCGATGTCACTTAAAGCTCCATCGTGTGTACACCAGTTAACCATATAATTTCCGCGAATGATAAGACCATCTTCATAAAGCTTTACAAATGATTTTTTAACAGATGTTTGAAGACCTGTATCCATAGTAAAACGTTCACGTTCCCATGCTGGTGAGACTCCCATGTGACGAAGTTGCTCTGTCATTATTCCAGCAGACTCTTCTTTCCAAGCCCAAACACGTTCTAAAAACTTTTCACGACCAAGCGCTTCTTTTGTCGTTCCCTCGGCGAGTAATTGTTTTTCTACAACATTTTGTGTAGCAATCCCTGCGTGGTCAGTTCCTGGTTGCCATAGTGTTTTATAGCCGTCCATTCGTTTGTAGCGTGTGATAATATCTTGGAGTGTAAATGTAAGTGCATGACCAATGTGAAGACGACCTGTAACATTTGGAGGTGGCATCATAAGAGAGAAGTTTTTCCCCTCTTTTTGAATAGCTTTGTTTCCATCTATTTCAAAGTATTTGCGTTGTTCCCAAATTTTGTAAAATTTGTTTTCTGTGTTTTGTGGTTCGTAAGCTTCTGATGCCATATAATCGCCTTAAAATATCGAGTTTAATTTGCGCGATTATATCTAAAAAGTGTTTAGTCTATACCTGTGATTCGTTTTTTAATTTCTATTTTGTCTTCGTACATATCTTTATCTGCTAGTTCTATGGTGTCAGGAAGAGAGTCGCCTTCCTTAAATGTATATGCACCAAAAGAAAAACTAACGCGAAAAGACTTATCGCCAGCTTTTAGCTTTTTTGAAATTATGCTTTCTCGAATATTGTTGAGTTTTTTAAGTGCAGATTCTTTAGACTCTTGAGATGAAAAGAGAATGATAAATTCATCGCCACCATAACGAATAACATTTTCTTTTGATTTTCGAAGTTGATTAGCAATAAAAACTAAAACCTTATCGCCAACTACATGACCATGTGTGTCATTTATAATTTTAAAGTAGTTTAAATCGATGATAGATAAAATGCCAGATGCATTAAAGGTTTCCGTATCTGAATTAAGATAGTTGTCATTCATCCATTTTCGATTATAAGCATGTGTAAGTTCATCTTTATAAACAGCTTCTTTAAGTTTTTCTATTTCATCACGTAAGTTTTGTGTTTCTTTTAGGACTTCATTGAGTTTAGATTCATCTTTTGTTTGGATTGCTAAAATTGCTCTACTCGTGTTGTCACTCAGAGTAAGTGCACTTTTAGAAGTTTTTTCTTGAATATCTTGGCACATGAGTATTTTTTCATCAAGAATTTTATTTGTTATCTTGTCTTCATCTAAAATATCTGTATCATGCGCTAATGCATGTTTTGAAAATATAGACCTATAAATACTAGGGGTTACAACGCTAATATCATGAATAGAGTTTAATGTTTCATTTGAAATGATTTTTAATGCTTCTTCAGTAGACATGTGAAAATAACCTTTATGCAAAAATATAATTTCTATTAGTATAGCAGAGCTAAGGATAAAGAAATATTAATTAAAGACATTTTAGAAGAATACATTTTGAGGTATAATCTTATTCTTAAAAATAAAGGGGCTATTTTTGCCATTATCACGTTTAAATAAAGAACAGTATGCTGCGGCTACATCTGCGTATAATCAAAACCTTATAATTGCGTCCGCTGGAACAGGTAAAACATCTACTATTGTAGGGCGAATAGGGCATCTGATAGGCAAAGGTGTCTTACCGCATGAGATTTTACTTCTTACCTTTACAAATAAGGCAGCCGCAGAAATGGTAGAGCGTGTGGCTGAATACTTTGGGAAAAATGTAGCAGGTAAAATCGATGCAGGAACTTTCCATGCAGTTTCGTATAGATGGCTTAAAAAGCAAGACAAAAAAGTAGTTCTTAAACAGCAACGAGAATTGAAAACTTTATTTCGTAGTGTTTTTGAAAAACGTAACTTTATGCAAATAGAAGCAGAAGTTACTCCTTATGGTGGAAACTATTTATACGATGTTTATTCCTTTTACCAAAATACAGAACTCGTAAAAAACTTTGAAGAGTGGATTATTGAAAAGTATGAAGAGCATGAACAATTTGCAATGATTTATGCAGATGTAGTTGATGAGTTTGAGCGTCTAAAAGAAGAATACGGTTTTGTAAACTTCAATGATTTACTTTTAAATTTTAGACAAATTTGTAAAGAAACAGATCTCGGATATAAAGAAGTTCTAGTAGATGAATACCAAGACACAAATGCACTTCAAGGCACCCTGATTGAAGCAATGAAGCCACCCTCACTTTTTTGTGTTGGGGATTATGACCAAAGTATTTACGCTTTTAATGGTGCCGATATATCTATCATAGGCTCTTTTGCTACAAAGTATCCAGATGCTAAAGTGCATACATTAACGAAAAACTACCGTTCAACATTACCTATACTTTCACTTGCTACCAAAGTTATAGAGCATAATGAAAGAATTTATCCTAAAAAACTTGAAGTTACGCGAAATGCTCCAGCGCAGTCTCCAAAGCTTTTAGTTTATGATGAGCTTTTTGATCAGTACCATGCAATGGCCGCAAAAATACGAGACACCCAAACTCCTCGTGAAGAGATAGCTGTTATTTTTAGAAATAACTCTTCTGCTGATGGTATAGAAGTAGGACTTCGTGAGTTAGACATTCCTTGTAAACGTAAAGGTGGAACTTCATTTTTTGACTCAAAAGAGGTGAAAGCAGTTCTTGATTTATATACGCTTTTAGTGAATGAAGCAGATATGATGGCTTTTATTCACTTGTTTGAATTCGCAAAGGGAATGGGAAGCGCTATGGCAAAAGAGATGTATTTAGCCCTAAAAACATTAGGACATGGTTCTATCTTTTATGGTTTATATGCAGCAGATGAGTCGATAAAGAACCCTTTTGAGAAACGAAAAGTTTCACATCAACTAGGCTTGTTTGATGACTTTTTAGAACTCGGAGCAGTTGGAAAATTTGCAAAGCTAGGGTTTGAAGCAAAGTTTATGAAAAACCCGATTTTAAAACACCCAAGACTGAGTAAAGACGGAGCTACTTTTTTACATGACTTTTATCTTTTATACCGTGATTTAAAAGGGATTAAACAACCTCGAACGATTGTAAAAAAGATTGTTGCTTCTTCTCTTTATAAACATATTTCAGATGTTCTCTCAAACAAACGTGCACAACTTAAAGATGGAACTATTGATGCAAAACAAAAAACAGAATCTCTTTCTCGAATTGCTAGAAAAATGTTACTTTTAGAAGAATTATCAAAACCATATTCAGAACATGAACGCTTTTTAAATGCAATGATTTTAGGTTCTTCTGACTTAACACAAGGCGAGGGTGTAAACCTTCTTAGCGTGCATGCTTCAAAAGGATTAGAATACAAAGAAGTTTATGTAATAGACCTCATGGATGGACGTTTTCCTAACCGAAAGCTTATGCAAAGAGGTGGTTCGTTAGACGAAGAAAGACGACTTTTTTATGTTTCAGTAACACGAGCTAAAGATATTTTATATTTAGCCTATGCAAAATATGACAAAATCAAAAAATTAAACTTCATGCCATCACAGTTCCTATACGAGGCAGGACTCGTCCCAAAAGATGAGGCATATAGAGCCTTGGTTTTAAAAGAGATGGATAAGGAAGAGGCTTAAAGCAACCTCTCTTTTCGAATAACTCTCATTCTTAAAAAATAAGTATTTCCTAAATAAATTACATAGAAAATTGCTCCAAAAAATATGGCGAAGGGGATGAGTGAAATGAGGTAGAGGAGTAGGGTTTTAAAACGTAACTCTCCTCCAAACTTGTACTTCATTATATAGTCTTCCTCTTTTGTGCACATATTTGTTGCTATATCATAGGTCATTACTTTATGAAAAAAGTAATACAGTGGAAAGTTAAAGGCTATGATGTTTACAACTGGAATAAAGTAAAGAGGAATCATTAAGAAAAAAAGTAAAAGCATTATAAATGCCCATTTTAAGACAGAGCCTAAGGCTGTGAATATATTGGAATAGCCAAGCATTTCAAGGTCCTCGTAATGACGAAGATGTAATTCTTTAAGTACATAGGGCGTTAAAAAACCTATAACTAAAATAGCTACGATTATAGAAATATAAAGTGTAACAAACCCGCCAATAGCAAAAATTAAAAATGTTGCGATCCATGAGGTAATAGCATGTGTCATTAAAAACTGAATAATCGCCATTCCTTCGAGTTTCGCTTGAAGTGTCTCAGTGTGAGGAATGCCATTTTCTATACTTGTTTGGCTTGTTTGCACATCTAAACTTCCAAGTGAAGTAAGGGCATCAAGTCCAACTCCAGCTAAAGTAAAAAAAAGTATATACATAATGATCATAGAAATTATAAAAGGTAAAAAAGCATATTTTAACATTTGAGCAGAGAAAAAATCTTGAAGACTTAATGCTAAAAGATTTTGGTTTTGGTCATGGTTCATTGTTTACTCCAAAGTTTTTTTTGTTAGTTTGTAGCCTAGTCCATAAATATTGTCAATAAAAAAGTTTTCATTATTTGTATGCTCCATCATTCTCTTT
>NZ_JAEMVA010000037.1 GCF_029215955.1 Sulfurimonas sp. SAG-AH-194-I05 | reverse complement strand
TTTTTATCTAATTTAAAATTTATTTCATTTTTTCTATCAAAGATTCTAGGCCATTTATAGATCCAAGTTGTTTTTGAGGTCTTACCTTGTTTATCTTTGGATTTTGAATTTTTTTTATGACATTATCAAGTAAATTAAACCATTTTAAAATATCATCTGCATTTACAAGTTTATATTCTGAATTTGAATGAATATACATATTGCGAGAATTATTTAATTCTTTCAATTCTTTTTTATATTCAAGTGACGTATTATGACCGGATTTTCTAATAATAAATGCTATTTGCATAGGCAAGGAATTTATACCAATTTCTGTAATTAGACTACCAAGATAATAATAATCTTTTGTTCTTGTATTTCTATCAAAATAATCACTAATAAATATACTTTGTAATGCATCTAGGCTAGTTGCAAGCGAAATAAGAGCATAATTGAATTTATTTTCTTTCGTAGAATTTAAAATATCAAAAATATATTCAGATTCCTTTATAAGTTTTACTAAGTTAGTTTCATATTCTTTTCCATCTGTAATATATTGACTAAATGGATCTTCAAGCAACCTAAATTTAATTCGCTTATGTGCAGTCCATATCTCTTTAAGATATCTTCTTTCACATCCTTTATTAACAAGTCCTATTAGCTTATTAATATTTTCAACAGTACTAATTGAAGTATCATCAGGGTGTTCTTTTTTGATGTAACCTAAAATACCATGTTCATAGAGTTTTTCAAGGATGGTACTTCTGGTTGTCGCAGTTAACATAATGACTTGTATGCCTGGGTTTATTTCATAAATAATATTTATTAACTTTATTCCAGTTAACTGATTTATCTCTATATCACTATGATCTGTTTTAGTTAATCTTAAATCTAAGATAACTACATCAGGATTAATATTTTTAATCTCTTTTTCGATATCACGAATAAGTTTAAATTTATTTATATCTTTGTAGTCATATTTAAAAGTATTAAAATCTATATTTGAGTTATCCGTAAGCTTAGTTAAAATATCACTCCACCCTTTATCCCATTCATCATCAATATAAAGAATATTTCCTTTCTCTTGAAGTTCCTGTTTTCCTTGTTCTTCATTATTTACTATTGAATGTAATTGAGCTAAATACTTGAAGTACAATAGAGAAGATATTTTATTGTTGTTAATATCTATAGCGTCACTTTTAACATTTAATGTAGAGGCCCACTTATAGATACTCCATTCATTTGCAATGCCATGATGAGAAAGATAATCTTTAGGAGGTTCTATGCCTATTAAATCTAAAAACTTTTCTTGATATTCTAAGCTTGTTAGTTTTTGAAACTTTTTCTTTCTTATTTTTTCTATCTCATCTTCAGTATTTTTAATGATATACACATTTTTTGTAAATAAAATTTTTGCTATTGGATCAAGTTTATTTAAAATATGACTATCTAAATCACTCAAAATAACAATAGGTAAAAATCTTTTATCTTCCAGCTCTTGTGATAGTCGTATATGGTAGGCTACTCTTAAACCTATAAGTTCCATATAGTTTGTAGAAAGATTATCTTTGATAAAAATTATTTCTAAGTCTCTTTTTTTAATATCTGGAATTATTTCTGTTGAGATATAGCCATCTATATCATTATTTGAATCAAAGATTTTTCTATTACCTATTGGTTCAAAAAAATTTGTATTGATATTATTATTATGTATTACAATGAATTTATTCATCTGCCAACTCACTTATATAATTAAAAACATCATCTCTAAAACTTTCAATATTTTCTAAATCAATCCAACCATCTTCAATTTTATTTTTAGCAATTTCAAGATTTAACTTATGCAGTGTTTCCATATCAACCATATCAGATAACTCGGAATAAAGTATGTCAGTAAAGCTTTTCTTTTTTTCTATAAAGTTATTTGTTTTTTCCAAAATATTCGCAGCTACGTTTAATCTCCATTTCTTACCATAACAAAGCATTAAAATATTTTTATTGTTAGCTTTAAACTCTTTAAGAAAATATGTCAGATTAGAGCTATAAAATGTCTTTGAATTCAACTCAAGACTTTCATATGCATCATTTAAATAATAATTCACAGATATACCACCAGAGAAGAAGACCAAAGGCTTTTGATGTACTTCGCAATACTTTTTAAGCTTACTTAGTACTTCAATATTTTTCTCTTCAAATGCAGACTTGTGTGTTATGATAATACTATATTTATCTAAGTCAAATTCATCTCTTAATATATCTTGTAAAAAATCTGTATATTTATGATTGATACAATTATCTAAAATATCATTATATTCATCAAGCTTTATGCTTGTTTCATTCATAAAGAGCTGTTGCCTAGTAACTCTGTCTTCTATTAATAGTATTTTTTGCATTAATTATAAAACCTTAATATATGGGTAAAACCTTTTGGAGCATAATCTAATTTTTCTATATCTTTTACATTATTGCTTTTGAGATAATTAATTCTAAAATCATTACCTTCAAAACTACTCTCAATACTCCAGTCACACATATTAGTTAAATTGGACTTAATATCCGCAAAATCTCCATCATTTACTTCTTGCATCAGACTTTTAGCACTAACACCAGCAGATGAACCTGTCTGTACAATCTTTAGTACTAAAGATTTATCTTCTAGTTCAACTGTAGTAATTTCAATATCTTTAAAGTCTTCTCTTTTTTTTATCTCTGTAAAAATTTTATCGACACTATTTATAAACTTTTCTGTATCTGTATAAAATTGTTTTTCTAACTTTGATGTTTCGAGTTTAAAAGAACGACCCAGTTTTAACTTCATACTGTTAAAAATCTTGCTTAATAGCTTGGAATCTCTTCGTATCTCAATCTCCTGCTTGAAAATTTCAATTACATCTCCAAAAGTTGTGATATCTTTACCAAGATATGTGAAAGCTAGTTGATCTAGTTTAAAATCAAATGGATTATTACCTATATCACACCATTCTTTAAGCCCATCCAGTGATGACCATCCTATATTTACATTTACTTGAGTGCACCAACTATAGTCAGGTTTTGGATTTTTTTCTAAAAGAAAAGTATCTATTTTCTTTTCTAAATTTTGAGACAACTCTTTTAAATCTTTTTTCATTAACTTAAACTGAATTGCCACAGCCTGCATAAAACCATCAAAATTTTCATACTCTTTTTTTAAGCTTCCAAAATCCCAAATATGCGTTGTATATTTAAGTGGTTTATCAAGAGTAAAGTTTGATAGAATTTCGACTATTTTTTGAGGGGTGTGATTTTTTGTATCCGTTATCATATCCTTTATTGTATTACTATACGCCAAATCATAAGCGGTCATCTCACTTTTCACATTAATATCTGCTCCATGCTTAAGCAAGAATGCAACCTTTTCTTCATCATTATTTATAGAAGCTTGCATTAAGGCTGTCATTCCCATATTATTTTTTACATTTATGTCAGCACCTATTTCTATTAATTTTATTCCAATGTCAAGTATTTTCTTTGTATCATCATACATACTCCCATCAAGGTCTAAGCCGGATGGAAGTGATATATTTATTAATGGGGTATTGCCATTTATATCCTTACCATTTATTCCATTTTCATTCAAACCTGCATTTAAGAATATATTAAAAAGATCACTTATTTCAGTATAGGATAAATGTTCTGAAGTTAAAATGTAATTTATAGGGCATCCTGTATTCACATCTGCACCATAAGAAATAAATAGCTTTATTTCCTCAATAATTAATTCTTTGTAATTTTCATCCTTATCTATAATATATTGATAATACTCATCACTAAAGAATGATAGCAAACTTCCTATGGCAGTTGTTCCGGGACCATCAATAAATTGATCTGGTTGTACTCCTGATTCTAATAATAATCTTCTTAATTCATACTTTTTTTTATCTTCGACTACATTTCCGATATCAAGAATATTAACTATCGCACCTTTTTTCATGAGGTATTGCATCAAATCAATATCATTATGATTATATGCTATTTCCAATGGTAATACACTAAACATACTACCCTTTAAGCTATCTACAATTTCCTGATTAACATCAATCCCTTCTTCTATAAAATACTTAATTAGTTCTCTATCGTAGAACAAAAAAGCAAACTGTAAACAGCTAAGTGCAATTCTTACTTTTTTGGTACTACCTGTGAAATAATTCCAAACTTCTACTTCATTGCTATAAGATAAATATTTAGTGTCCGTACCATTTCTAATAAATATTTTTATAAAAAGAGTATTTAATTTCTCTTCTATAGATCCTTTACTAATAAGCGACTTATATATCAGACGAAACACTTCTGCTAATTTAATTGTAGAAATATCTAAACCTTCTTTAATAAGCTTTTCTAAGCCCTTTATATCTTGATTTATTATAATGGTTTCTAATTGTTCATTCATTTTAAATTTCCTTTTTAATGTTTATAAGTGAATTATAATAGCTTATATAGTCCTATATTGTCTATTATACATTTTATTACCCAACTAATTGTTTAGCTACTAATTCTGATTTAGCATATTAATAAAGAGTATGCTTATTTAATCTGCTTAGTTAAAAACCGCTTCATACCCTCTTCATCTTTTGCAATTGCGAAATGTCCTGAACTATGCACAAACTCCATAGAATCATCTTGCTTTAATGCTTTTGCATTTAACTCAAACGAACCTAATCTTTTAGAAGGTATTCTTACCTTCCAGTTCATATCATCTGTATCTTCCCAAACAACAGCTTGTACCTCTGGAGTCTCTACTCCATTGATATACCTAGCCCAATGGCTTGTAAAGGTTTCAAGTTCTATAATTTTATGATTATTGTTAAATACAAATGAGTTATTTACTATCTCTTTTGCATTCTCAAAATCTTCTTGAGCTTTTTTCATTGATGCTAGTATGGTCATTGCAAATTCTACTGCTTTTTCAAATTGTAAATCCTGCTCTTTCGAGCCAATGTTATGATGGTTGTATGCTTTTAGCAATGATGAAAACTCAAAAGGTTTTGCTTTTTGAATACCTGTGTCATTCATATCTATTAAGTTAATAAGTTTAGATATCTTCGGATATCTTTTTTCTACACTCAAGTATTCCCATATAATCCCAGCTGAACTTTTACCACCTTTATACTGATGATGATCAAAGTGTTTTTCTCCATCAAACTTTTTACCAATATCAATTACCATATCATACGAAGTAAAATCTGTTGTGTTATGATTTACTCTACTTACTTCAATGGTATTGTTCGTAAATATTTTTAAAAGTGCTATCGCTGTTACTTCATCTGCATGAAATATTTTATTATGTGTTGCTACTTGTTTTATCATAGTTTCTCCGATTAATTTAGTAAATTATAACCCATAGAATAGACTTATTATGTCTATTTATATAAATATTTAATAAAACTCTATATCATCTTCAATATCAAGGATTATGCCTTTTATTTTCTTGCTAACATGTGCCTCAAACCTCGGAATATATGATTTGTTATTTAATTTTTCAATATCATAATTTTTTAAATAAAAATATGTTTTTGTAAACTTCTTAATTTTTGTTTCTTTGTATTTTAGTTTGAATCTTTTAAATAATTTTTTAACAAAGCTATCTAAAGAGTAAAGTTGTTTTTGATTATCTATTTGTCTAAAAAATTGCATCCACCCATAAGATTTGTTTTTATAAACACAGCCCGATATTTTTAAATTCAATTCTCGATAGAGGTCTTTGCTATTGTAATCTATACCTTTAAATATTCCGGTTCCGATATTCTTATAAAACACTGTAATAATTCTATCTCTCAACTTGTCAATAGATTGTTCTCTTACCGATATAGTGTTATTATCAAATTCAAATCCCAAAAACTGAAACTTATCCTTATGTATTATTCCTGATGATGACTTATCGCTGCCCTCTTTAAACTCATGAACTGTTAATAGTAATTTTGCTGCATCTTCACATATAGATTCTTTAATACTTTCAACATCAGTCTTGTTACATAAAATTAAAATATCATCAACAAATCTATAATATTGCAAGTTCTCTGCTTGAGTATATTTTATATCTAGGTCAGTTAAATATACTGACGATAAAATATTTGAGATAGAAAGTCCTTGAGGAACACCCTTTGTCTGTATATTGTTTTGTTTATCTTTTCTTCTTCCTTTGGGAATTGTGATTTGTGTGAGTGCCTTTTCTAAAAGATACAAAGCTTTTTCATCTTTAACTTCTTTTTGCACTTTTTCTAGTAATATCTGATGGTCAATACTTGGATAAAAACTTTCTATATCTAGTTTTATATAGCTATCGTATTTTTTTGATTCAATATCTTTTTTTATCCCGTGAATCTTTGTACTCACATTATCATCTGAAAGTTTATCTTTAAACTTTTTTGCTAAAAACTTCTGTAAAGCATTTAAAACTAGTTTATCCCTATTTGTAGGAATAGAAATCATTCTTGGGTTTGAATCTCTACTCTTTAGTATTAGCTGTTCTTTATATGGAGAAATATTATATGTTAAGTTTTTAACTTTTCTTTTAATGAGGGTAATTTCTTCATCAATAATTTCAGAAAATTTATGTGTACTAATACCGTCTGTGCCGAGTGTATATTTATGTTGCAGTTTTTTCTTAAACGCAGTTTGTAAAGTTTTTCTTTTTAAATATTTAGTGAATTTCAAATCTTATCCTTTTAGTAGACCTATAAATAGCTGTTCTATACCTAACAAAACTGTTAAGCCAAAAAATTTAAATGTAAACACTTAAAATTTTATTCATTCATTACCTCTGAAAAAGAAGTCTATCCATCGCTGGACAATAGGTCTACTAAAAGTATAAGAAATAGACTAGACATATTTTGTCTAATCTATAAAATTTTAATTGCTAAAATGGTATATCATCCTCATCTATATCAATAGAAGGTACTTCTTGTTGTCGAGGAGGTGGATTACTATTGCTAGTATCATATGTAGGTGGTGGTGTACTCTGCGTGTTATCTCTAGGTTTGTAAGTCTCACCTGAATTATTAACACTATTTTGTTCTGGCCCTGCTCCATACCCTGAAGTATCTTTACTTCCTAACATCTGCATAATATCAACAGTTACCCCATGTTTGGATTTTTTTTGTCCGTTTTGGTCTGTCCACTGCTCAAATACTAATTTTCCTTCAACTAAAATCTTAGAACCTTTACGAAGATATTGATTTGCAACTTCTGCACTTCTTCCAAAGAATGTTATATCCACAAAACAAACCTCTTCTTTTTGTTCTCCAGTATTAGACTTAAACTTTCTACTCGTTGCAATAGCCGTTTTTGCTATAGCCATACCACCTTGAGAATATTTTATTTCTATATCTCTTGTTAAATTTCCTACTAGTATTATTTTGTTGTACATGTTAACCTCATTGTGTATTTTTATTCTGTAAGTATATATTTTAGGATAGACATATCTTGTCTATTTTATTTATTTTAGCGATACTAGCGGGGAAATATCTTTCCTCTTTCTTGCTTTGCACGAGCAAAGAGATGTTCTTTTGTTCTTAACCAGTATGTTAAAGTATACTCCAAATCCATCCAATCTTGTGCTAAGTTTACATACATCCAAACAAAGTCTAAGGGGTCTGTTTTAAATATCTCTTCAAAGGTTTTATTTTTATATTTTCCAAATGATATTACTTCTAGTAACAAAGGCTCGGATGTTATTTTCACTAAAGTATCAATATCTCCACTTACCTTTTCTAATAAAAATTCAAACAATACATAATGCCACAAAGCATCACTTAATGCATCATGAGCTGTTATCTTCGAAAGTCCAATTTTCTTAGCTACTACATCTGCCTTTGAACTTAAACTATAGTGTTTAATTAAATCTTCTAGTTTGTAACTTTGAGAATCTTTAAATATATGTCTTGCACATTTATCGGTGTCGATACATTTCATCACAAGGTCTAATTCTTCATTTTCAAGCATTTTTACATCTAATTCATTCCCATGAGATATGAAATAATTATTTTCATTGTTGGCCTTTTCTAATTCCATAAAACCATCTGTCTCGTAAGGCCAAAACTTATCTTTTAACATCAAGTTAGTAATATTATGTACAGACATAACAGTTTCACTCATTTGAATATCGGTATAACAAAGATCATTAAATGCTTCAAGCTTAGAACCTTGTACTTTTAAAAAAGCTAGCTGAATTATTCTATCATCAACTAAATCTAAACCTGTTGCTTCAATATCTACAAAATAAAGTATATTTTCCATTATTATCCTTGTTAGTTTTAATATTTATGAGATTATATGTTTTTCTATAGACATATACTGTCTAATTGATTAAAGAAGGACTATACGGATATCATCATAGTTAACCTTAGAATCTAAGGCTTCAAACAAAGGCTTTAATCGTGGCTGACCGTTTTCACTGAAATCATCAGGATTATTTTTATTTTTTATTTTTTCTAATGCTTCTTTTACAAGTTCTACTGTCTCTGCATGAGGCATGAATTTATCTAAATTTAACTCTGTGTCTTGCTCTTTTAATATACGCAGATGATTGATGATAGTTCCCTTGCTCATACCTCTTTTTAAAGCAAGGTCATCAATGGAATTAGAACGTTCAAGTAACTCTTTTGTTTGAAGATGTGTAGGGGTTGGATTGTTAGTAACTACTTTCTTTTCTGACTTTAAAACTTTTTCTTGTGCTTGTATTTGGTCTACATCAAGTATACCATCAACACTCAGAATATATGCATTAAATATTTCTTGAAGATTTTCATTGGATACGCTTGATATTTCATCACTTGCTTTTTGTGAAGCTGCCTTGATTCTGTCATCAATATGTAATATGAGTGGGTCAACTATAAGTGCTTTATCATTTAAACCCATCAGTCGTAAACCTTCTATATTTTTAATACGAGAAAGTGCAACATAACCTTGTCCTACTTCAAATGTTTTAGATAAATCTATCTCAGCAGAATCTAGTGTCATTCCTTGAGATTTATGTATAGTTATTGCCCATGCTAGTTTAAGTGGGATTTGTGAAACTTTTGCAGTAATATTTCCACTATCATTTTCTATCGTCCAATCTTCTAAACTAAGCTTTATTAATGAACCATACGATGTTTTTACTATTGGGAGACCTGTTTCCTTGTCAAAGTTTACAACGACACCTGTAGTACCATTAACGTAGCCTAATTCATGATTATTTTTTATAAACATTACCACTGCGTCTTTTTTTAAACTTATCTCTTCTAAAACAAGTGATGATTTAAATATTTTTTCTATATTTTTTGTTGTACCTTCTGAATTATACTTAAATGACTTCACTGGATTATTAATTTTATTTAATTCATCATTATTGATTCTATCAACATCCATATTATGCGTGTAGAGTTTCGTTGGAGTAAAATCAATATCTAATTCTTTATGAAACCTTGAATGTAAAATATCATAAGAATTACTCGATACTGTGCCACTTCTAATCTCATCTAAGATACTAATGAGCACATTATCATCTTGTCTAAACTTTTCTTCTAAGTAGCAAGTTTTTAGTTCAAGTTCTTTCCATGATGGAGATTGCCAAGCAAAGCGTTTTTCTTTAGGGTACTTTGAGATAGGTGGAAGTTGAAAGAAGTCTCCTGATAGTATTGTTTGTACACCACCAAAGGAAAGATTGTTCTTTTTAAAGGCTCTTAAGATTCTATCCATTGCCAAGAACATCTCAGGAGAAACCATAGAAATCTCATCTACGATAAGCACTTTTAATTTAGAAAACCTTGTTTGCAAATACTTTTTTTCTGTTAAGGACTCAATATAATCATCATCTATCTCACTACGAATACCAAGACTAAAAAATGAGTGTATAGTTTGACCTTGAAGATGTGACGCTGCAATACCGGTAGGTGCAACTATAGTTGGAATTACCTTTCTCGATTTTAAATAAAATGTAAACTTATTTAAGAGATATGTTTTACCAGTTCCTGCAGAACCAGTAATAAAAACATTATTACCAGTTTTTAGAATGTTTAAGGCTGTGGTTTGCAAATTTTGTCTCCTTTAATGCATTTGGTTATAGTTTTATATACCAATCTTTATAGTATATACAAAGGCGTAGTCATATAATGTCTATAAACAACTATACTCTCAAAACTCATCATAAAAACTAAGCCAATTCTCTTTTTCTTCTTTGATAGCTTCATTCATACTTTGGAGGTCTTCATTAGAAACTAATGATAGTTCATGAAGATACTTATAAAACTTTTTAAAACTTGTGATATTCTCTTTTACAGTAGCAGGACTAGACCACATTGCTTTACTTGGGAAAAACCCACTAAAAAAGTCATCAAGTCAATAGTGACCTTGATGTGGGCTCTCACAATCATAGTAGAGAAGATATGTATTGATATAAAACTCTATATTTCCAGTATGTCTGTCTATTGTTTTTGGGGCTAATCCATTTTCTTGTAAATGGATTTTAAAATCTTCTAGTACTTGTTCGTTTTGCAAATTCATCTGATGCATAAGTTCATCCACTTCATTTTCCTCTAAGGCTTCTTCTGGATCTATTTCAAGCATTTAGTATCTCACATCTTTCTCGTTCGTAGTTCTAAAATAATCATCATATAGGTTTGTAAGAACTCTTTTACACCTTGCTCAAACTTAGCTTTGCTTTTTTTAAGCTTTTTAGCATCTTTTTGGAGTTTCTCTAACAAGAGCATAAGTTGTCCTATCTCCATTGCAAACTCTTCATCAAATACTTGTGAGCATTTTAATATAAAGTCCTGTGTAAATTGATCTATTTGATACTGTATTTTTAGTATATCAAATATAAAGGCTGGGAGAATTTGTATGTTCTGTACTGTGTGAAATGGCTTAGCTGTAATTACCATACTATGGAATGTATCAATCATATGCATATATTCTTGCATAAGACCTTCACGCTCTGCCCCGACTGTATCTAACTGGGTAAATTCATCGTATGTTGTGAGTACACTTTGGATTATATCTTCATACAGTGTTTCATAGCTTGTTTTTAAAGTTCCTATCACGACATGCTTATCCATGAGTAGTTTTATAACATCTTCTTTGGGAGCTAAGGGAATATTTGTATACTGTGCAAAGAGATACATTATCGTCTCAAAAAGCTTGATATCGAGTTTATTTTTTCGAATACTATCTTGAAATATTTTTATCCGTTTTTTTGAGAAAACCAAGTCTTTGTTAATGGCGTATTTTTCTTCTATGAGTGTGTCTAGGAGTTTACTTTTTGCAAATTTATGTTTTTGGGGATACTTCTCACACTGCATCTCTACTAATCCTAGTGGTAAAAAAAGTCTCTCAAACAATCGTGTCTCTGCAATAGAAGCAAACACCGCAAGTTCATCTTTTTCGCCATACTCATAAAGCTCTAGCATCTCAATCTCATCTTCTATCATAGGGTAACTATCGAGGAGTATTGCTGTGTATACTTCTGATGAACGAAAGTCTCTGTCTTTATCTCTGAGAGTTTGTAACATAACAACAGATGAATGATGCACACATAAAGCTTCTTGATGTCTGTCAAAGTAGCCTATATTTATTCCAAGCATGATATTAAAGAGGACTACATACTGCTGCGCTACAGTTAATGTAAGAAATTCCTCTGCTTTTTTACTAAGAAGTAATTTTCCTTTTTGAACTTTAATCAGTTTAAGACTCTCAGCCACAACACGTGCCATATTTGCACTAAGGTTTTCTTCTTCGTAGAATCTTGTTTGTACTCTAAGGTAACGCTTATCTGCCTCAGTTGCTGCTACATCGACAATACTTTTCACTACTTTGGTGGGGAGGAAACCTTTTTGGGTAAGTTTTAAACCTTTTGAATCAATACTTTGTAGGAGTTGTTTTATTCCTTTTAAGAGAGGAGCATCTATCTTTTGTGATGCAAAAAATTCTTTTCTTATATTTATGTTTATTGCTTGTAGATTATCTAAACTTTGTTGATACATTATTTATACCTATATTATTCTTTTTAAAATTATAACCAAACTACTGGTATAGCTCTTGCTTAATATTTTTGACAATTTGTCATATATTTAAAAAACACTATTTCTTTATGTAAAATAGCTTTAAATATGAAAAGGAAGATTAATATGACTCAAACAACACAAGAAGAAATATTTACATATAAAGGAGCAACTGTAAAAGTTATTACCGTTTTCAACCACAAGATAAATCCTACTGCACTTGTTGAAGACAAAGATGGGAATATATTTCCTGTTGAAAAAAACTCACTTCGACTGGCTTCATAAATTTTCAATGGTATACGTAGAATTTACGCTGACTTATTTTGAGGTATATTTAATTGCTATAAGTTTAGTATCATTCCTTCTCTATGGATACGATAAAGCCCTTGCTTTAAAAACACATAAAAACATTTCAAGGATTTCTGAAAATAAACTACTACTGAGTACGCTACTTGGAGGAACAATAGGTTCTGTTATAGCTATGATGCTCTTTAGACATAAGATAAAAAAGAAATCTTTTACGCTGAAGTTTTTGTTGGTGGTTATTGTACACGTGGTAGCCGTAGTTGTATTTGTAAAGGAGCTATATAAGTTCAACACACTCATATAGGCTACTCTTAGTAGTTTTGCCATCAAGCACAAGTAAAATACCTACCCGAATCTCAAAGCTTTTTCGGGTAGGTATTTTACTTGTGTGTAGTGTGGTAACTTTGCTTGCTTTTTTATATTTATTCGTTTACGTATAATTGTAATAAATATGTAGCAAACGAGGTGTCGAATGGTTCATAAATTGCTTTAGCTATTTGTGTACCCATTTGGCAACCTCGCTCATCCTAAAAAAACTGGATTTTACTAGGTGTTTTTAAAGAGGTTTTTTGCTTGACAAAAAATGCTACTTTAAATGGGTTGAAAATTGCTATTACAATTTTTTTGGCTATTGACATTGTTTTATTTATTTATTATTATCTTTGTATATTTAAAAAATGGACAAGGACAATCTCTATGGAATTATCTGCAAAAAAACTAAATCAATATTCTGAAGCTATGTCTGCCATGATTGCGGACTATGAAGTTCAATCGCCTGTTGAACTGAAAAAAATGAAATCTCCTAGATTAGAAATGATGCTTGCTTTTAAAGATCATATTTTAAAAATGGTTTCTGCTTGTTTTCCGATTGGACTACAGCTTAGGATTATGGCTGAGAGTATTCCTGGATTTCGTGTTACTCCTGATACTTATAGATTACATCTTGAGACTGTTGTTGGTGTAGAGGCTTATAGAATTTATAAAGTTAATAGCTATCTTCTTGGTCGTCCTCGGCAATTGAGGGGTTTGATTGAGCGATTTGATGATGTGGAGGAGCAGTATCAAGCATTTGAGAATAAGGAATATCATAGCTATAAAAATAAATTGATTGTTTCTGTTTCGCTTGAAGACTTTAAAGCCTTTATGCTTCTTTATAAAGAGGATATTGTAAATGGGTTTGATTATGTTATTACTAAGCCTTTAGAGCATGTTTTTGTTACTCCTACGGCTATTGTAGAAAAAGAAGTTGTTAAAGAAGAGGTTTTAATTATTAATGAGCCTATTGATAAAGGGATTCCTACCGAGAAAGAAAAAATTGTTGAAGTTAAGGGGCAAAAGATTGATGTTAATAATTTACAATTTTATCGTGATCCAAACAGGGTGATTCCTGTGGGCAAAGAGCGATTTAAATACGAAGATGTTTGTCCTAGGTTTGGCTTACTTGAAGGCATTGTACTCGATGATACGGCACTTAAAAATATTCCTGATAGATTTCCAATAATAGAAGATATATTTGATTTTCCATATGACAAAACATTACCCTATACATATGATACAAAGACGAATGGGACTCAAATTGATGGGGTATTTTGTTTCTTTTCTGATTTTAGATTGTTTAATGCCTCTAATTATGTTCCAGAAGACAATGAAATTATGATTTTTGGGAAGAATTATGAGAGTCCTAGTGGTCTTAATTATTATGTATTTAGGTTTTACAAAGGGGTATTATGCAAGATGTATGACTTTAGACCTCATACTATAATTAATTGCAATAATGAATTTATTGATTGGTTTGATTATAATGCCGACCGTGATTTTAATAATTTTTCAAGGGAGTTTTATGATGTTTGTAACGGTTGATGCTTGCAGAAGCTAATTTGAATTTGAAAAGCCTGTAAAGTTGATTATTAATTAGGTTCATCAGAGGAATACTACCCTTGATTTCGGGAGTAGTACTCAATACCTCTTTGGTAATAAGTAGCCATAATATTTTCTTGTACATCATTTAAACTTATCTGCATTTTTGCGTGTTATTCCTTCTATGTAATAGCTATTAAATGACTTCGTTGTATTGGGTATGTAATTTTATCTCTTTATAAAGATTAACGCCCTACTCTCTTTATTAGAATCTAGGATTTTCTCCCCATTTTCTTTTTGAAAAGATCTGTTTTAAAATTTCTAACCCCTTGCGTATTAACATCACATTCTCCTTTTTTTAAAAATCATTATGTATCCCTAGTCCGAAACCTTTGTCTTCATAAACAGTTTCTACTACCTTAGGTTTATAAGGAAAAAGCTCTCTTTGGACACTGAAGCTTTTTAAAATGTTACTAATTCCGTAGTTGTCTTTAGTAAGCTTAATAATGCGCTTATTTGATTCTTCTTCTTTGCCCTCTTTATCTCTTATCTTATCTAGTTCATACACTGTACGTACTGCATCGACAAATGCACTCGCTCCCCTACTTTGTGTAGTATTCTTGGTACTGTGGTGAATAAAGATAATTGTCTTGTTTTCTTTATTTGCCCAGTCAGTAAAGAGTTGCATAAATCTTCTTGCACTTGAGTTGTTGTTTTCATCTGTTCCATAAAAAGCAATAAGTGGATCAAGTATAATTAAATCATACGATTGAAGTTTTGTTTTAAAATGAGGAAAGAGGGGAGACACTTCTACTTTTCTTTGATCATCATAGAGAAACTGTATAGTTGGAGAATCACTAATATCTATTTTAGATTTAATTGTTTGATCTTGAAGTTTTAGAACACTATCAAATACTTTAGTAAACCTATTTTTACTTATCTCTTTAGGATCTTCACTTAACCAAAGAAAAGCTTTTTTAATTTTTCCTTCTTGTATTGCTCGTATCGCAAGTTGTTGCACAAACCAACTTTTTCCAGTTCCACCTGGTGCAGTGATAAGTGAAACAGTTCTAATAGGAAAGGGCAACCATTCTTTACAAATGAATTCTACTTCCTTATCTTCAATATTATTGATATTGTTTATTTCTAATAAATCTAATTGATTACCTGTAGCTATCTCTTGTGTAAGGTTTGCTACACTTGCTTGAAGTTCTAAACCACTTGTGTTTGACTGAAGTTTACGCGTAATGTCAAAAGCTAATGCTTGCATCTCACGTTTAAGTGCATAGTCTTGTAATATTTCTAAATAATCATCAAGTCTATTTATAGGGTTCTTAGTAAGTATGTAGAGTAAGTCATTCTCAAATTCTTTACCTATTTTATTTCTAATTATCTCTTCATCAATAATCTTTTCTGTATTGTAAAGGTTTAGAATAACTGTTATGATTTCTATGTGTAAAGGTAAGAAAAAAAGTTTCTTTAAAATTTTAGAACTATATTTTTCGACTAGGGTAGGGTTAAAGATAATGCTTGAGATAACTGTTGACTCTAAGTTTGTATCGTATGTTTGTTCTTGCATTTTACACCTTGATTGGTGTTTCACATGTGAAACACCTGAGCTATTTGGACTTATTCGCATTAAGTGTTTCACATGTGAAACACTTAATTATGTATATTTTAAAACTAAATTGATATAATTGTACTATAATTAAAATTAAATATATGTTATTGCATGAATAGGAGAATTATTGAAAACAAATATTATAACTTTAGCACACCAAAAGGGTGGTACAGGAAAAAGTACATTAGCTTGGAACCTCGCTGTAGAATTAAGAAAAAAATATAAAAAATATGGATATAAAAAATTTATATTTGTTGATTTAGATAATCAAGAATCTGTAACAATGACAAATAGACTCCGAATGCAATATGGTCACGAGCCACTTGAAATAGTTCGTTTCACTGATGATGAACGATCAAGATTAGAGGAATTTATTAATTCAATTGATGATGACACACTTGTAATTATAGATTCCGGAGGCTATGATGCAGATTTAAACAGATTGGCAATTATTGCAAGTGATTTTGTTATAACACCTGTTTCATCTGATTATATGGAAATATTTGGATTACAAAAATTTAAAACAATTTTAGAAGAGTTATCAATTATAAAAAAAGAAACTGTAAAGGTTTATGCTCTACTAAATAAAATAGATCCAAAACTAAAAGATTTTTCTGATATAGTTGATTTTATAAATGATATTAAAAATTTTAAATTATTAGATACAGTAATCCGTTTTAGATCTGACTATAAACATTCAATAGGTTATGGGTTTAGTGTTAAAGAATTAGATATAAAAAGTAAAGCAAGTAATGAAATTACACAATTAATAAAAGAAATAGAAAAAAAGGCAGGGTTAAAAAATGGCAAAAAAAAGAAATAGAATATCTGCAGAGATGAGCAAAACAATTGCAGAATCATCTCCACTAATCAAAAAAAGTAAAACAATAGTTTTGGAATCATCTAACGAAAATAATTCTTCAACTATTTCTTTAGATAAATTAATCATGAATCCTTATCAACCTAGAATTGATATAAATATACATACATTAAACGAATTAATTTCATCTATTGAACAAAATGGACTTATGCAACCTATTATAATTACAGAAAAGAAAGAAACAGGACTTCATACAATAGTTGCTGGGCACAGAAGGTATGAAGCCTTTAAAATTATGGGGAAACATGAAATTCCTACAATTATAATGCCTAATTTACTTGATAAAGATTTGGCAATATTATCTTTAACTGAAAATTTAATGCGTGAAAATTTACATCCCATAGAAAACGCAATAGCTATTAAAAATATTTTAGATAAAAAAATAGTAGAAAGTCAAAATAAATTAGCAGAGTATGTAGGTCTCTCTAAAGGCTATGTATCAAAATTGATGAATATACTTAAGTTGCCTACATCAATTATTGAAAAAATTAAAGCAGATAATTATAAAGATATAAATATTTTACTACTTTTAAACAAACTGGATAATAGCGCTCAAATGTTAGAAGCATATAATGTAGTTAAAGGACTTTCTAGATCAGATGCTGAAAAATACATTAAATCCACATATTTATCTAAAGAAACATCTTTAGATCCTATTATAAATATTAAAGAAACTAGAACAAAAATAAGCGTTAACATAGATATAAAAAAATTAAACCCTTCCCAAATTGAACTAATTACAAAAGAAATTAAAGAACTAGATAAAAAGATTCTTGACTTATTTTCTACTTGGAAATAAAATGGCTAAGAAAAAAAATCAACTTAAACTAGATTTTGATGTTGTTTATAAGTTTGAAAAAACACTTACAACAGCGAATGAACTTAGGACTGGAATATTTGCGCCTATTGATAAAATTTCTGCCAATTCTAAAACTTATAAAGACTTTATTGAAAATGGTCGTAAACGTACAATAGAGACAAGTTGGGGTAAAACTATCGTAAAGGGAAATATACTAACACAGATACATAGAGATTTATTAGATTGTATAATTGCAGGAGCTAAAGAAATTAAAGAATTAGAAGGTGGTGCGATAGCAGTCTATTTTTCTACAACTGATATTTTAAAATCATATAGTGGGAAAGTAAATACCAATACTAGATGGTTAAAAGATAAATTAGATGAAATACAAAATAGTTCCATTGAGTTTAAGCAGAATAATACAAAAGACTATTATAGTTTTAGTATTATTGATTCTCATGCATTTAGCACAAAACATAATTCATTTGGATTAGTATTAACTCCTGCTTATAGAAAATTCTTTGAGGAACAATTAACAGTAAATTACAAAAAAGAATTACCTAAACTTTTAAAAGTTAAAAGTGCTTTATTGAGAGCAATAATAAGATTTTTTTGGTCCCATTCAGTAAGTAGTAATATGGATATTGCAAATTTATTAAAAACTGTGGGTTTTCCAGTTGAATCAGTAAGAATGAGACAAAAAGCAGTGAAAGACATTAAAGATAACATTGAATTACTTTCTGAATATGGAATAGTTTTTGAGCCCAAGTCCAATTTAATCTATAGAAAAGCTAGTTTTGAAAATAACATAACTTTTGCAAAAGGAAATACAAGGTCTTCAGGTTTCTTAACAGATAAGGAATAATCCAAAAAAGATTATTTCTTATCTACTATAGAGCTATATTTACTATAATATATCTATAATATACTACAAAACCATTTAAATGACTTCGTTTATCTATTTAAATGACTTCGTATTGCATTTAAATGACTTCGCATACTACTTAAATGACTTCGTAATAGCATTTAAATGACTTCGTGCATATACATAATTAGTATAATATGACTTCGTTTTAAAAGTAATTTACTAAATATATGACTAATTTAGCTATTAATTAAAAAAAAATCGAATAATTAGCTTAGATATAGAGATAAATAAGAGAAATATAAAATGACTTCGTTAATAATAATATCACTATAATATGACTTCGTTTTAAATAAAAAATAATCTTGAAAATCCCTAATAATGACTTTTTTCACTGTATGTGCTTAAAGTAATTGATTATAATTAGAAATATTGTATATAGAGAATTGAATTATATACTATAAATTGAGTTCGCAAAAAACTCTTTATTACTATAATATGACTTCGTTTTATTAGGATAATGAACTATCTTACTTCAAGCAACTGCTTATATTCTTTTTCTCTTTCTTGATTTTGAACATATTGCTTTATTGTTTCTTTACTTGCAACCTCTCCATGTTTACAAAAGAAGCCTAACATTGTTTTTTAACTCTAAAACTAAATCGATATTTAAATTATATTCATGGATATTTTTTATACTATCATTAAAATTATCTACAACATCAGAGATATATTCATTCATTTCACTTTTAGATAGATTTACTACTTGTCCAGCTATTATTAAATCCTTTTTTGTAATGTTCTTATTCTTTTGATTTACAGATAAAAAATGCTCTCCAAATGTTGCTGGGCCAGTATTGTAAACAACATCATAAATAGGAGATAAGTTCCATTCTCCTAAAATATTCATAGTGAATGAAGTGTTTTTCAAATGATCGTCACAGTTAGCTCCAACAACATTTAAAACCATACGCTTATACATATCTTGAACCTGAGCCATATCTTTTGTTAGTTGTTGGGTCATAACTAGTAAGTTCTCATACGAGAAGTTATTTATTTCCATGTGGCTTAAATGCTGCAAGCCAGATACAGTTGCTTGATGTAGTTTATCTTTACCAATTCGGTCAAATCTTTTTATTGCAAAATGCACTTCATTTCTTACATGTAGAAGTTGAGTGACAGGTGTTAAAATTCCAGATTTATAAGCTATATCTTGATATAGTTTTTCTAAAATAGTTGTTTGTGAATTTTCTTCGTCAAACTTAATTATCCATGGTTCTAAGTCACTTGTAGCGTTGCATGTGTGACCACCCTTCATAATATTAGCCTTTGGACTATATAAAACTGATGTTTTTGGGCGAGCTCCTCCTGGTGAAGGTAGTTTAATTAAATTAGAAAGCACATCAGAAACTGAACCTTCATAATTACTTTTTAATGTTTTTGGCAAAGTTGCGATATCAATATCAAACAACTCATGATAATTTTCAGATGGAGTATACTCAAGTGCTCCAATTCCATCAGTTCCGATAAATGCTAATTTTTGTAAGGGAGTAATTATACCGGTATGTTTTTTTTGTTTAAAATACTTTAACATAAGTATAGCACCATAACCATCGGGCATACTGTCATTAAAAATACCGGGCATACCATCTGCAAACATACTATCAAAATAATTATATTTCATTTTGACTTCTGGATCTAGTTTATAGGGAGAAATTGGCAATGCTTTAGCTCTGAAACTATCATAAAAATCAAAGAATATACCCTCTTTACGTTGTTCTAGTACACCCACTTTATTTCCAAATAGTGATACTTCAATCATCTATATTTTCCTTTGTGCTGCGGCGGACTCTTTTTTTAATAGTTATATTTTTTTTAAATAGTTTTTGGCTTGGGGATGGTTCTATGATTTTTGTCAATTCATCAATTTTAGTGAGTAGCCCATAAGTTGAGAGAACTTTAAGAAGCATCTCTATAGAACCCTTACCGCTGTTTTCTAATTTAATATATGTTGAAAATGCAATGCCGCATTGTGTTGCTTTAGATTTTTGTGTATGTTTTGCTTCATCTAATCGCAAAGACTTTATATATGTAGCAATCTGATTCTGATATTCATCAGTACCTTTAAGTATCATCATAATAATTGTTATCCAATATATTTAGTATAAATACTATTATAGTATAATTTATGTATAATACAAAATATTAAAATGAAAGTTATATTGTAATCGTATAGATAAATAGCTAGATAACTTTTTTTCTACTTGGTTTTTTAGTGGAGTGGTAACCTAAATTCATACATAGAATTAACAAATTCTAAGTTAAAATAAAATGAATAAAGGTAGTCCTTGAGAAGAAGTAAATATAGTAATAGATGAAGTACATAAGTACTGTAAATACGCATCCACTTGGACAAGCATACGCATGACTACTTGGACAGTTTGAGTTTAAGAAGTATTCTAAATGTCATTGTATCATAGCTGTCCAAATAGATT